>NZ_JBBPEV010000005.1 GCF_038069945.1 Aquabacterium sp. A3
GTCGCGCACCCTTTGACGTGCGTTTCAGCGTCATGGGGGCTGGTCTGCGATGCATTCGGCTCATTTGTCGAAGCGATCACGCCGCCTGTTGCCTCGCAAACGAGTTGTTCAGACCTTCCCTTACATAGACATGACGTCGCGATGACTAATTTGACAGCATCTCGTCAATATTAAAACGTCTTGAAAACTCATCCGTCATTCTTGAAATAATGTACTTGTCATAGACCCTTGCCAATTGCGCATCATTGCCACCCAAACGGATGTTCTTTTTGAACAAGGCCGTACGTCTGGACCCAGGTATATCTGGTCTGCGTGAGGGAGCATTGAAAACTTGCCTGACCCGAAATCCGGAGCGCACAGCACACGCGTTAACCCAAATATCATCCGCATCAGGACACGTCGCCCGGTAACCGAGTCCGACTCGTTTGAGCAGAAGCAGAAAATCAGGTGGGTAAAGTACACCACCCACTCCAGTGGAGAAATTTAGATGGGAGGGGACACTGCTATTGCAAAGCGGCCATGCGATGTAGGGCATCAATGCATCGCCATTCGTTAAGACAGACCGAGCGCGCAAACAATGAATAACGGCCTTATCGCTCAACCAGGCATCAAAAAGATGCTTGAAAGCAAGATGTTCGTAAAAAACATCGTCGTCAATGGTGATCAAAGGTCGAACGAAAGAGGCATTCATCTGCAGATAAGGTTGCAGCTTTTTGTGAGGCCCATCGTTTTCGCAGGTTATCACCTCCAATCCACGATGACACAAACGCGTCAACGATTTCGGCAATCGCCCCGGCCAATCTTCCCGAGACAAGAACAGAATGACTCTTCTGGGCTTAATTCCGCTGCACGCAGATTCGATCGCCAAATGAACCCTGTTGACACGATCTCCGTGTGAAGTGAGGGACACATCAAACGCTGAGCTCTCGTCCACCAATTTTTCTTTCGATAACCAGTTTTTCAATGCATACCGAAGAAAAAGAAGATAGCTCTTCACCACAGCCCCAAAATAAAAAGCACTCCCAAATCAGGCCAAACACCATCTTCAGCAGAGTGGGCACTGAATTGGACTATGGGCGATCCTCTAACCAATCAACCGATCAGATAAATTGCCCAAGCAAAGCCTGATTGAATCGATCTCGGAAAAACACCACCGAGCAAAGACAGTCAACACCAACTCAACAAGCCTGGCGCCTAACGTGATTTAACACTTTCGTCAGGGCGCATTTTTTATTTCCGTCACGATCATCTTCCCACCCTCGCTGAGGACCATGAATTTCACCTGATCACCAGGCCTGAGATTGGACAAGATGCTCTTGTCTTTGGCGGTAAACACCATGGTCATGCCTGGCATGTCCAGGTGCTTGATGTCACCATGCTTGATGGTGACTTTGCCGTTGGTCTGATCAATTTTCTTGATCTCGCCGTCGGTCATTGCGGGAGCCTGCGCGGACTCCATCTTCGAATGGTCCATGGCAGCTTGAGCGAATGAAGCAAGTGGAGAAGCGATGCCGATGGCACAAGCCGATACGGCTAAAAACTTAGCAATGGCGTTCATTGTTGACCTCATGAGTAAGAGTTAAAAACCAGAACCGATCCGTCTTTGCGGATCAGCAGCACTTGGTATGGATCGCGGTGACCATCAAAGTCAGGCCCATCCATCCCAGGAGATCCGACAGGCATGCCAGGCACAGCCAAACCCAGGGCATGTGGCCTGTCTTTGAGCAACCGGCGGATATCGCGCGCAGGGACGTGCCCCTCGATCACATAGCCGGACACCACAGCCGTGTGACAGGATGCCTGCCGCTCCGGCATCCCAAGGGCGGCACGCGCGGCCTTGTTGCCCTCATCCACCACGGTGACGACGAAGCCATTGTGCTCAAGGTGCGAGACCCACAGCTTGCAACAGCCGCAGTTGGGATCTTTCCACACCTTGATTGGTGTTCGCTCCGCAGTCTCTGAGGCCGCCCAAATCGTCGGCGTACATGCCAATGACAAGGCCGCCATCAGCACTTTGCGCCTAGAGCGCAATGGAGACACAGATTGGTCTCGCATGATCATTTCTTCGAAACCTGGACCTTGCCCTTCATGCCCGCCTCGTAGTGACCAGGAACCAAGCACGCGAAATTCACTGTCCCGGCTTTAGTGAACTGCCAGACGATTTCACCTTGCTGCCCAGGCGCAATGGTCACCTTGTTGGGCTCGTCGTGCTCCATGTTCGGGAACTTCTTCATCACCTCCAAATGCTCCAAAAGTTCCTTTTCGGTCCCCAGGTTCATCTCGTGCTTGATCTGGCCTGCGTTTCTGACGACGAAGCGCACTGTTTCGCCCTGCTTGACTTGAATCGATGCAGGTTCAAATCGCATCTTGTCGCTCATCGAAACCTTGATCGTTCTGGTGACTTTCGATGCCCGACCAGGCTTGCCGATGGCGGTTTCTTCAGCGGCCTGGGTTCCTGCACCATGGTCATGCGCATGGTCTCCCCCAGCAAATGCGGAAGCGGACAGCGTCAAGCAAGTTGCAGCAATGAAGTGGGTGGCGAATCGACGTTTGTTCATCATGAAAAATCCGTATCAAGAGGTTGAGAATCAGTGATCGCTGTGAGACGTCGGCTTGCGGGCTCGCACCTCGACAGCCTTGTCAGGCTTCTTGGCCCGGGGCATAGATTGCCCACCTTCAGACTTGAATCTGGCAGGCTCACTCAAGGGGCCGGTATATTCATGTGCCACGGTGCCTGCAGGATGCTTGAACCAACCAGGGTCCTTGTAATCGCCATGCTTTTGGTTCTTGCGAACCTTGAGCACACTGAACATGCCGCCCATCTCGACCGAGCCAAAAGGCCCTTCGCCAGTCATCATGGGTACCGTGTTGTCAGGTATCGGCATTTCCATCTCGGTCATGTCGGCCATCCCACGCTCGCCCATGACCATGTACTCAGGCAAAAGGCCCTTGATCTTTTTGGCAACGCCACGGTGATCCACACCAATCAGATTTGGAACGTCATGCCCCATGGCGTTCATGGTGTGATGGCTCTTGTGGCAGTGAAAAGCCCAGTCCCCCTCCTCATCGGCCAAAAACTCGATCTGCCGCATTTGCCCAACGGCAACGTCGGTGGTCACCTCGTACCAGCGAGTGCTCTTCGGCGTCGGGCCACCATCGGTGCCTGTCACCAAGAATTCATGTCCATGCAAATGGATGGGGTGGTTCGTCATCGTGAGATTGCCAACCCGGATGCGCACTTTGTCGTTGAGTCGAACGTTGAGCGAGTCGACCCCGGGAAAGATGCGGCTGTTCCACGCCCACAGATTGAAGTCAAGCATGGTCATCGTCTTGGGGGTGTAACTGCCCGGATCGATGTCAAAAGCATTGAGCAAGAAGCAGAAGTCTCTGTTGACCTCATCGATCAACGGGTGCTTGTTCTTCGGGTGCGTGACCCAAAACCCCATCATGCCCATGGCCATCTGTGTCATTTCGTCGGCATGGGGGTGATACATGAACGTTCCTGGACGACGTGCCACGAACTCGTAAACGTAGGTCTTCCCCACAGGAATGGCGGGCTGATTCAAACCGGCCACACCGTCCATGCCGTTGGGCAGCCGCTGTCCATGCCAATGGATGCTCGTGTGCTCAGGCAACCGATTGGTGACATAAAGCCGAACACGGTCGCCTTCAACCACCTCGATGGTGGGCCCAGGGCTTTGCCCGTTGTACCCCCACAGGTGCGCCTTGAAGCCTGGCGCCATCTCCCTCACCACGGGCTCGGCAACCAAATGGAACTCCTTGACGCCTTGGTTCATCCGCCAAGGCAAAGTCCAGCCATTCAAGGTCACCACAGGGTTGTAAGCACGCCCTGTTTCAGGAACGAGAGGAGCCATGGTGTCCGAACTGGTCTGAATCACCGGCTCAGGCAACGCGGCCATCGCCACGCGACTGACGGCACTGGCTGCCACGGCGCCACCAGCAATGCCAGCCATCCTGAAAAAATCTCTTCTTGACGACATCTTTGTTCCTTTGATCAATGACCGCCACCGGCGCTGGGAGCTGCGCCGCCGACGGACAAGGTGGTACTGGTGGGGCGCCCGATCAGCGATGCCTGCATCGCGGCGTCGGCCAACCAGAACTGTTGTTCAGCATCGATGGCGGCAATCACAGTTTCCACTTGATCCCGGTAGTCGGCCAGCAACTCGAATACACCGATGAGCATGCCGTTGTAGCGAAGCTGGTTCTCATCCGAGATGACCTTGCGCAAAGGCAGAACCTCGTCTCTGTAATGCCTGGCGACGTCATGAGCAGCTCGATAAGCCGAATAGCTCTCTCGCAGGTTGGAGCCTGCTGAGCGTATGACGGCCTCAAGCTGATTGGCCGCAGCCAAAGTACGCGCATTGAAGGCGTCGCGCTGCATACCGCCCCAGTCAAAAATTGGCAGTCGCAAGGCCAACTCATAACCTCTGGCAGTGGAACTTGTTCCCGCTGCGTTATCAAATTTGGTGTTCCTGCGGGCGGTCAACTCGATGTCGGTAAACGAGTTCACCAGTTCAAGACCCTGAGCCTTGGCATACGCATCGAAATTGCTCTGGGCCAAGCGAATATCCAGTCGAGATTGAGACGCCTGCGCACTGAATGCCTTCGGATTCACCGGTTCCTTGGGTAAGTCGGGGAGACGATCTGGAAGCCTCAGTTGATCGACTTGGGCATCGTTCAAACCAAGCAGACGTACCAACTCCTCTCTGGCCGCCGTGTTCAGATGGCTTACAGAGGCCAACCGGGTTGCTGCGTCGGCATAAAAGGCCTGTTGCCTGGCGCGCGAAACTCGGTTGAAGTTGCCGACCGCTTGCATACGCTGCGCCAGTTCTGCGCTTGCTTGGGATGCCTCATAGACCTGTTCGGCATACTTGAGCGTCTGTTGAGCGGCCACAGCACGGACCCAAGCCTGGCGGACCAAGGTCACTTGGTCCACAACGTCTGCAGCCAGCTTTACCTGTGCTTGTTCGATTCGTCGGCTGGCAGCACTCTGTCGCCAAGGTAGAGAGATGAGATCAAGCAAGCCAAAGGACAAAGCGCGCCCCAACTCCAGCTCATCGCCAGCGCGCAAGCGCTCAAAACTGAACACCGGATTGGCGATACGGCCTGACTGAGCCGTCTGAGCTGCTTCAGCCCAACTCTGCGCCAGAAGGGCTTGCATGGAAGGGCTATTGACCAACGCCAGCTCCACTGCTTGCGACTGGCTCAAAGGCTTTTCCAACAGAGAGTGGGCTCGTCCGCGGAGTTTTGTCTTTTCAGAATCGTTCGTCGCCAGCGACAGATTCCCCTGCGTGAAGCCCGAGGTTTCGTCGTTGATGCGCTTGACCGATTGACCAATGTCGATGCTCGCACAACCCGAGAGAACACCCAAACCGATCGCAGCGACACCCGCTCTCAGCGGTACTCGATTGAACAGCCTTTTCATCGACGGCTCTCCCCATGACCTGCGTGCGGATCATCGCGTTCAGACTCGCTGCTCGGTTTGATGTTGGGACCACCACGCGACTCTCGTGCGTAAGCTCGCCAACCACCAATGCGACCGACCAAGTCGTTGGACTCTTTCCAGGCCGCGAGAACCGGATCGGAAAAGCCCTGGTAGCTGCCAATAGGGGATCGGTAGGTCACCATGAATTCAGGTGGCGCGATTGGTTCAGCACTGGCAGGCTGCTGGGCTTGGGTCAGCCCCCCCATGGCTAACAGCACCAGACCCAGTGCGGGGCGAACAACATAGGACGATTGGGCCAATAGCATGTCTTCCTCTTGGCAAGCTGTGATTTCAAGCTGCCATTGTGCTCAGGTCAGCCTGTCGAGAACCTGTTTCGCAGATGACAGTTTTGTCATCTGCGAAACGCACGTCAGAATGGCGGCAAACTCAGGCGCTGGCAGGAACTGGAGATCACCGTGCGCATCTTGATCGTAGAAGACGAACCAAAGACCGGGGAGTACCTGCGCCAAGGGCTCAGCGAAGCAGGGTTTGTTGTCGATCTGGCGACCAACGGCCCCGACGGGATTCACCTCGCCAAACACGGTGCGCACGATCTGGTGATCCTGGACGTCATGCTGCCAGGTCTCAACGGGTGGCAAGTGCTGAGCACCTTGCGTCAGCAAGGCCTGGAAATGCCTGTCTTATTTTTGACAGCCCGCGATCAAGTCGAGGATCGTGTCAAAGGGCTGGAGTTGGGCGCCGATGATTACCTCATCAAACCGTTCTCGTTCGCGGAGTTGCTGGCGCGGGTTCGAATCATCCTGCGCAGGGGGCGGCAGCATGGTGACGGCCCAACGTTGTGCGTTGCTGATCTTGAGATGGATCTCTTGCGACGACGCGTGACCAGAGGTGGCGTGAGGATCGACTTGACGGCCAAAGAGTTCGGTCTTCTGGAGCTACTGATGCGGCGACAAGGTGAGGTGCTGCCGCGTTCTCTCATCGCATCGCAAGTGTGGGACATGAACTTCGACAGCGATACCAACGTGATCGAGGTGGCTATTCGACGCCTGAGGGTCAAAATCGACGAAGGCCAAAACATGAAGTTGATTCAAACAGTACGAGGAATGGGGTACGTTCTCGAAGAGCCTGGAAGGTCTGCTCAGTGAAGATCGAACGACTGAAGGCGTTGTCACTGACCGCTCGCTTGACATTGTTCTTCACCTTGACGTCCGTGTGCATTGTGCTGGGCTTGGGCAGCCTGCTTATGTACGCTGCAGACCAGCATTTCATCGATTTGGACCGCTTCACCCTCAGTGACAAGCAACTCCTCATCAAGGACATCCTAACGAAGTCGCGCTCTCAAGATGACGCCCGCAAAAGATTGAGCGAGGCCTTGAATCACCACCACGGCATGTACATCTCTGCCAAAGGCATTGACGGATCAACACTCTACAGTTCAGATCGGTTTTCTCCGCCTGGGCAAGTGGCGCCGGGGTTGAGCCAGCCTGACGAGCAGGTGATTCAAAGGTGGCAGAGTCAAGGGCGGGAATACCGGTCGCTTCGCATGCAGCAAAGCCCTGGATACGACCCCACCAACGCCCTTGACGTTGTTGTGGCCATTGACACGAAACACCACGACGAATTCATCGCCCAACTCGGCCGAACCTTGGCGATTTACACGGTACTTGCGATGATCGCCAGCGGCATGTTCAGTTGGTTTGCTGCCCACCAGGGTCTTGCTCCGTTGAGGGCGATGAAATCGCGTGCTGCGACAGTTTCCGGGAGGCAACTTGACGAGCGGATGCCTGTCGGCTCAGTTCCCATTGAGATGGCCGATCTGGCAAAGGAACTCAACAGCATGTTGGACAGGCTGCAAAGTGATTTTCAGCGTTTGTCAGATTTCTCCTCTGATCTGGCGCATGAACTGCGCACACCTATCAGCAACTTGATGACGCAAACACAGGTTGTCCTGTCATCGCAACGTGACACGGAGACCTATCGAGATACCCTGGCATCTAACGTCGAGGAGTTTCAGCGCTTGGCCAGAATGGTGTCAGACATGCTTTTTCTGGCCAAGACTGAACGCAGCTTTGCCATACCTCAAAAGGAGCATTTTCAAGCGTCATCAGAAATCCAGAAACTCGTAGAGTTTTACGATGCCGTCGCGGAAGAAAAATTTATCCGCATCAACGTTGTGGGCGATGACCTGATCACAGGTGACAGGCTGATGTTCAGGAGGGCCGTCAGCAATCTGCTGTCAAATGCCCTTCGCCACACACCGAGCAGCGGAGACGTTTGCATCTCCGTGCGAAAAGCAGAGCCCTATATCGAGGTGGCTGTTGCCAATTCGGGCGAAGACATCGACCCCAAGGTTTTACCAAGGTTGTTCGATCGATTCTTCCGTGCAGACCCCGCTCGGGCTCACCCATCCAGCGACGGCGCAGGGCTGGGACTGTCCATCACGCGCGCCATTGTCGAAGCCCACAGCGGAAAAGTCGCCGTCACCTCAGAGCACGGGCGCACCTGCTTCACGCTGAGTTTCCCGGTGGGCGACAGGGCGAACCCGACCCACGCCTGACATGCTCATTCTGTTGTGGAATTGGCATCCAGGCACCCGGTGCCGCGCAATGCTCGCCCTCTGCCATTGATCTAGATCAAGCTGGCTGGCGTTAATGGCCTCAATGACACCAAGATAACAAACCTGTAATCTCTGACTCACCTGCATGAAAGGTGCTGCCACTAAGCTGAGCTCACCACAACCGTTCGCCTAGCGAATACTGGAGTCAGCATGATCGTCAATCAACGCAACTTCTCTGCCGCAGCCCTGGTTTTTTTGGCACTGAACGGAATGGCCTTTGCACAATCAAAGGCAGAAGATCACTCGGCACATCACCCTGCGGCGTCGGCATCCGCGTCAGTTGTTGCCCCAAGCGCATCGACTTCGTCGGCCATGAGCGAGTCAATGGGCATGCACGCCCACATGGAAAAGCACCACGCCGAAATCCAGCGAATCATGAAGATCCGAGACTTCAAGAAGCGCCAGGAAGCCATGAATGAGCACATGAAAGCCATGAAGGAAAGCGGCTGTCCAATGATGAAGGACGGCATGGGCATGGGCCCGGCATCCGGTACGAAAAAGTGATTTCCACGTAAACACTCGCAATACACGGAGCGCAAATGACAAACGCACACACCCATCACCAAAGCAGCACTGGACGCCCATCGTTTCTGAGGTCCCCGCTCGGCGTAGCGTTGATCATGGTCGGCGCCATTCTGGCGTTCTTCGTATTGCGAGAGCACTGGTCGCATGTCGTGGGTAAGCTGCCCTATCTGTTGCTATTGGCATGCCCACTGATGCACCTGTTCGGGCATGGACATGGCGGTCACGGAGGGCAAAAGCACGGGTCTGACACGCCACAGAAATCGGCAGATTCTGGCAAGACAACCCGATGAAGTGCATACAACGTGAGTTTGGAGCGGCCTACGAGGCCCATGCTTTCATCACACCAAGGTTCCTGCCGCGCTTTTTCCAATCACCGCTGGAGAGTTGCCCGTGAATGAAAATCACAGCCATCACCACTCACCAAGCGATAGCACCGCATTGCTTGACGACGAAGTCAAGGATCCAGTTTGTGGCATGACGATCAGGCAGCAATCGGCACTGACCGAGAGCTACGCAGGCAAGATGTTCTTCTTCTGTAGCGAACGCTGCAAAGCCAAATTCCTCTCAAGCCCAGATCGGTTCGTCTTGCCAAACGAGGCGCAGCAGGCTGAAGCAACACCTCCTCAGTTACCAGCCTCGGAGCAACTCACAGGCGCCACCTATACCTGCCCCATGCACCCGGAGGTTCGTCAGGACCACCCGGGAAACTGCCCCAAGTGCGGCATGACGCTGGAGCCCTTGCTTCCCATCCTGGATGACGACAACCCTGAATTGCGTGACTTTCAGCAGCGCTTTTGGTGGACGCTTCCACTAACTGCCGTCGTATTCGTGCTGGCAATGTTCGGACACAACCTGGGGCTGATGGACATGACCGTCCAAAGCTGGGTGGAACTGATCCTGGCCACACCCATCGTGCTATGGGGCGGTTGGCCCTTCTTCTATCGGGGCTGGCTATCGGTGGTGCATCGCAGCCCCAACATGTGGACACTGATCGGCCTGGGCACTGGTGCGGCGTACTGGTACAGCGTCGTGGCCACCGCTGCGCCACAGGTCTTTCCTGCTTCTTTCATGGCGATGGGGCGTGTGGCGGTTTACTTTGAAGCCGCTGCCGTGATCATTTCTCTGACGCTGCTTGGACAGGTGCTTGAACTGAAAGCGCGCTCTCAAACGTCAGCTGCCATCAAGTCGCTCCTGGGTTTGGCGCCCAAGACAGCCAGGAGGCTAAAGCCTGACGGAACCGAAGAAGATGTACCGTTGTCCCATGTCCACGTGGGAGACCGCTTGCGCGTAAGGCCCGGAGAGAAGGTTCCTGTGGACGGCGTCGTGGAGGAAGGCACGAGTGCCGTGGACGAATCCATGCTGACTGGTGAGCCCATTCCCGTGAGCAAACGATTAGGCGACAAGGTAATAGGCGCGACGCTCAATACCAACGGTGCGCTGATCATGCGCTCGGAGCGAGTTGGATCGGAGACCATGCTGTCGCAGATCGTGCAATTGGTGGCCCAGGCGCAGCGCTCCAAGGCCCCCATGCAACGCATGGCCGATGTCGTAGCCGGTTACTTCGTGATGGCCGTGATCAGCATTGCCCTCTTGACATTCTTTGGCTGGGGATTCTTCGGGCCTGATCCGAGCTGGGTGTACGGCCTGATCAACGCGGTATCTGTGCTGATCATCGCCTGCCCTTGTGCGCTGGGCTTGGCCACGCCCATGTCCATCATGGTAGCCACCGGAAAGGGAGCCACGCAAGGTGTGTTGTTCAGGGATGCTGCGGCCATCGAACGCATGCGTCAGGTCAATGCATTGATCGTGGACAAGACGGGTACGCTCACAGAAGGCAAGCCAGCCTACGACCGCGCAGTGGCAGCGCCTGGCTGGGACGCCACCGAAGTATTGAGGTTGGCAGCAAGCCTCGATCAAGGTAGCGAGCATCCACTTGCCGATGCCATCGTTCGAGCGGCTCGTGAACAGGGCCTGCTCTTGGACAAGCCGATCAATTTTGAATCTGGCACAGGCATTGGCGTACAAGGGGAGGTAGATGGTCATCGCTTGGCGCTGGGCAACACCACCCTCATGCAACAGATCGGGGCTCCCGTAGAGAAACTTGTGCCGCAGGCAGAAGCGTTGCGCGCGGAGGGCGCCAGCGTCATGTACCTGGCTGTCAATGGCCAGATTGCCGGCTTACTGGCTGTCTCTGACCCCATCAAATCAAGCACTCCTGAGGCACTGACCGTCCTTAGGGAGGCAGGTATCCGAATAGTGATGGCCACAGGCGACGGACAGACCACAGCAAAAGCGGTCGGCGCACGGCTGGGTATCGATGAGGTTCATGGCGAGGTCAAGCCCGCAGACAAACTCTTGCTGGTCGAGCGCCTGCAGAAAGAGGGGTGCGTGGTGGCCATGGCGGGCGACGGCATCAACGATGCACCCGCGCTCGCTCGCGCGGATGTGGGTGTCGCGATGGGAACGGGTACAGATGTGGCCATGAACAGCGCCCAGATCACCCTGGTCAAAGGCGACCTTAGAGGGATTGCCACGGCGCGCATGCTATCCATGGCGACCGTGGCCAACATGAAGCAAAACCTGGCTTTCGCGTTCTTCTACAACGCCTTGGGCATTCCCATCGCAGCGGGTTTGCTGTATCCCCTGACCGGGTGGCTGCTGTCCCCATTGATTGCGGCTCTGGCCATGAGTCTGAGCTCCGTGTCGGTGATTGGCAATGCCCTTCGGCTACAGCGCTTCAAGAAAAAGTGACGTACTTGAAATCCCGGTCTACCTGCCTGCGCTGGTACTCCAGCAGGGCAAGTCCATGTGGCTCCTGCTGCCTGCTGCGACAGCGCTGAGTTTGTTCTCCGTGGCTGCCGACGCTGCACCCCACGGCGGCCGGGCGTACCTACGCGGTCTGTGGTGGTGTCTACATTTTTGGGGCCTTGGCGTGACTGTGGCAAGTGGATGGCATCACCCCAAGCCGCTGGGACAGCGGTCTGGGCCTGCATGGCGCTGGCAGGGAAGGCCTTCATTGCGTTTCAGCCAACGTCGTCCTGACCTCAGTGGCCGTGTCGATGGTGCGCATCCGGGAAATGCGCGTGGCTGTGGCTCATAGGCAAATGGCGATGAAGGTGCTTGTGCGGCACACCCGGCACGACAGGGCCAGCGTGCTCATGTTGATGGTGCGCATCGTGAACATGCTCATGCGCGTGTTCCAGGGCCTCATGCGAATGCTCGTGAGCATGGTCCTCCGACAAGTGCAGCCAGACACCCCAAGCCATCAAGGCCGCAGCGACCAGCAACTGAACCGTGACAGGCTCGTGGAGAAGCAGCACAGACACCAGCGCGCCAAAGAACGGTGCAACGGAGAAGTAGGCCCCTGTACGCGAGGCACCCAGATGCCGCAGCGCCAGGACGAACAAGGTCAGGCTGGCGCCGTAGCTGATAAACCCGAGCAAGCCCGCAGACAATGTGGTCTCCCAACCGGGCCACCCCGCGCCCAGCGCCACGGCCAAGACCAGGTTGGTGCTGCCCGCGCTCAATCCTTTGGCCATGGCGATGAAGCCCGCGTCGTTCAAGGCCACTTTGCGCGTCAGGTTGTTGTCCACCGCCCAACCCAAACATGCCCCCAGCACCGCCAAAGATGGCCAGAGTGTCGAAGTGGCTACGTGCTCAGCAGCACCTGGCCAACTCAGTACCAGGGCACCGGCCACGATGGCGGCCATGCCCAGCGCGATGCGCCGGTCCACGTTTTCCTTGAACACCACCCAGGCCAGCACGGCAGTCAGCACACTCTCCGCATTGAGCAGCAAGGACGACTGAGACGCCGACATGCCAGCCAGCCCCGTCATCAACAAGACAGGCGCTGCGATGCCGCCCGTCACGATGGCGCCTGCCAGCCACCCCCATTCGCGCCAGGCCAGGGTCACCGGAGGTACACGCTGAATGCGACGCACCACCCACAAACCCATTCCGGATCCCAGGTACAACAGCGCCGCCAGCAGCCATGGGCTGGTCTGAGCGAGCAGAACCTTAGCAAGCGGCGCGCTCACACCGAACAACAATGCGGCCAACAACGCGGACATCACGCCGACGTGTCGATGAGAGAGCAACTTTTGGATCATGGGTGAGCAGGTTCAGGCAGGAAGGATGTCGTGACTCAAGGGCCCTTGCTTCCAGAGTTTATTTTTTAAGCGCCAGACGGCAGTCGGTGATGCTGACCTCAACCCAATCGCCCACCTCGACATCGACATCATTGGGTATCGCCACGATGCGCTTTGCCCTCAGGTTGGGATTGCCGCCATAGCTATAGGAAGCCATGGCAAACCGGGTTTGGCCCGCCTCAGCACCCAATGCCATTCGGCAATCTTCCTTGCTTGATCGCACCGCCAACTGATCCTTTTCGATGGCCACAACCTGCGCTCGCCGCCAACCTTGCGAGTAGGCGTTGCTCGATACCTGCGGCCCCGTCGTGCAGGCGGTGGTCAAGGCCGCAAACACAACGACCAGTGCTATTTTCAGTTTCAGCATGATGAACTCCTTTGGGTTGAGGCAATCAGTTCGCAGGGGAAAAATCATCTGTGCGATGCGTCCATCGGTAGAGCAGCGGCAGCACGAACAGGGTCAATACAGTCGATGACAGGATGCCGCCGATGACCACGGTGGCCAACGGCCGCTGCACCTCGGCGCCCGTGCCCATGGCTACCGCCATGGGCACAAAGCCCAGGCTGGCCACCAGGGCGGTCATGAGCACAGGCCTCAGGCGTGTCAGGGCCCCTTCTCTGATCGCTGGCTCCAGGGCCATGCCGCCTTCGCGCAGGCTTCGGATGTAGGCAATCATCACCAAGCCATTGAGCACGGCCACACCCGACAATGCGATGAAACCCACCCCTGCCGAGATCGACAAGGGAATGTCCCGCAGCCACAGCGCCGCCACACCGCCCGTCAGCGCAAAGGGCACACCGGTGAACACCAGCAAACCATCCTTGACGTTGCCAAACATGGCAAAGAGCAACAGGAAGACCAGCAACAAGGCCACGGGCACCACGATGGCCAGACGGCGCGAGGCCGATTGCAATTGCTCAAAGGTGCCGCCCCAGGTGGTCCAGTAACCGGCTGGCACCTTGACCCCAGCTTCGATCTTGGCTTGCGCCTCACCCACAAAGCTGCCGATGTCCCGCCCGCGCACGTTGGCGGTGACGACCACACGTCGTTTGCCTTCTTCGCGGCTGATCTGGTTGGGGCCAGGGGTCAGGTCCATCGTGGCCACATCGCCCAGTCGGGCAAAGCCCGCGTGTTCACCCGCGGCGTTGGCGGGAAGACGAATGGGCAACTGCCCCAAAGCGTCCAGGTCGCTGCGCAGGTTTTCTGGCAGGCGCACCAGGATGTCGAACCGGCGGTCACCCTCAAACACCGCCCCTGCCTCGCGCCCACCCAGTGCCGTGGCCAGCGTGTCCTGAATGTCGCCCACGTTCAAGCCCAGTCGCGCAGCCTTCTCGCGGTCGATCTTCACAGATAGCATGGGCAGGCCGGTGGTTTGTTCTACCTTGACATCTTCGGCCCCAGGCACGGCCTCCAGCACCTTGGAGATCTGCTCCGCGGTTTCGTTGAGCGTGTCCATGTCATCGCCAAACACCTTGACGGCCACATCGCTGCGCACGCCCGATATCAGCTCGTTGAAGCGCATCTGGATGGGCTGGGTGAACTCGTAGTTGTTGCCGGGCACCTTCATCACGGCCACCTGCAAGGCCTTGACCAGGTCATCCTTGGGCCGCTTGGGATCGGGCCATTGCTCACGTGGCTTGAGCATCACGAAGGTGTCAGCCACGCTGGGCGGCATCGGGTCGGTGGCTATCTCGGCCGTGCCCAGCTTGGCGAACACCGCCTCGACCTCAGGGAAGGCCTTGATGGTGCGCTCCAGTTGCGCCTGCATCTCAATGGCCTGGCTCAGGCTGGTGCCCGGGATGCGCAGCGCATGCAGGGCAATGTCGTGTTCGTCCAGACTGGGGATGAACTCGCTGCCCATGCGGGCGGCCATCAACACGGCCAAGGCCACCGACACACCTGTGATGGTCAGCACCAGTGGCTGGCGGGACATGGCCTTGTCCAGCAGAGGCTCATAGCCGCGCTTGGCCCAACCCATCAGGCGGTTTTCCTTCTCGCTGACCGAGCCCGTCAGGAACAGCGCAACGGCTGCCGGGACGAAGGTCATCGACAAGATCATGGCGCCCAGCAAGGCCGCCACCACCGTGAAGGCCATGGGGTGGAACATCTTGCCCTCGACACCCGTCAAGGCAAAGATGGGCAGGTAGACCACCATGATGATGAGTTGCCCGAACAACAGGGGACGGCGCGACTCCTGCGCTGCTGCAAACACCTCGTGGAAACGCTCGCTTCGGGTCAAGGGGCGTCCGTGATGCGCTTGGGCGTGCGCCAGGCGCCGCACGCAGTTCTCCACGATCACCACCGCACCGTCGATGATGATGCCGAAGTCCAGCGCACCCAGGCTCATCAGGTTGGCACTGACCTGCTGGGTCACCATGCCCGTGAACGTGAACAGCATCGCCAGCGGGATCACCATGGCCGTGATTAAGGCCGCTCGGAAGTTGCCCAGGAAGGCAAACAGGATCACGACGACCAGCACAGCCCCTTCGAACAGGTTCTTCTTGACCGTGGCAATCGCCTTGTCCACCAGCACGGTACGGTCATAAACCGTCTTGGCGATCACGCCTGCCGGCAAGGTCTTGTTGACCTGCTGGAGGCGCACATCGACCGCTTTGGACACATCGCGGCTGTTCTCGCCAATCAGCATGAACACCGTGCCCAGCACCACCTCGCGGCCATCCTCGGTGGCCGCACCCGTGCGCAGCTCTTTGCCCAGCACCACCTCGGCCACATCGCGGATGCGAACGCTGACGCCCTGCGCTTGCTTGACGACAATGCTGCCGATGTCCGCCATTCCTTGCACCTGGCCAGGCGCGCGGATCAGGTACTGCTCGCCACGCCGCTCGATGTAGCCTGCGCCCACATTGGCATTGTTGCGCTCCAGGGCCGTGACCAGATCGCTCAGGCTCAGGCCATGGGCGACCAGTTTGGCCGGATCGGGTGCCACTTGGAACTCCTTGGCAAAACCGCCAATGGTGTTGATCTCAGTCACGCCGGGCACATTGCGCAACTGAGGCTTGATGATCCAGTCCTGGATCTCGCGCAGATCCATGGGGGTGTAGGGCTGACCGTCGGCCTTGAGGGCACCGGGCTTGGCTTCAACCGTCCACATGTAGATCTCGCCCAGGCCGGTGGCAATAGGCCCCAGAGAGGGGGCCAGGCCTGCAGGCAGTTTGCCGCGTGCCTCCTGGATGCGCTCGTTGACCAGTTGGCGGGCAAAGTAGATGTCGGTGCCGTCCTTGAACACCACGGTGACCTGTGACAGGCCATAGCGCGACAGGGAGCGCACCTCCTTCAAACCCGGCAAGCCTGCCATCGTCGTCTCGATGGGAAAAGTCACACGCTGCTCGGCCTCCAGCGGCGAGTAGCCTGAGGCCTCGGTGTTGACCTGGACCTGGACGTTGGTGATGTCCGGCACGGCGTCAATCGGCAAATGCTGGTAGCTGAAAACGCCCAGGGCGGCAACCGCCAGCGTGGCGAGCAACACCAGCCAGCGTTGCTCCAGCGCAAAGCGCAAGATGCGTTCAAACATGGCTGGGCTCCTTGAAGCATTCAGACAAAGGGGTGCGTTCAATGGTCATGGCTGGCTCCTGCCTTGCCCAGTTCAGCCTTGATCACAAAGCTGTTCTTGGCGGCGTAACGCTCGCCTGCGCTCAAACCACTGAGCACCTCCACCACACGGCCGTCGCTTCGGCCCAGCTCCAGGGGGCGCGCCTCCAACTGCTGGCCGTAGCGGCCAAAAACCACCTGCCAATCGCGCACACTTTGGATGGCGTCCACCTGAACGGCCACGGGCACCTCGGCCTCGCTTGAGGTGACCTCCACGCTCACCGGCAAACCTGGGCGCCACAGTCCCTTGGGGTTGGGCAAGACTACCCGCGCCGTGGCGCTTCGGGTCTGCTCACCCACCAGGGCACTGACGTAGGTGATCGTGCCCGCTGCTTGGGCGTCAAAGCCTGAGGCCTTGACCTGTACGGCCAGACCTGTGCGGATGGTGCCCAAGTCCTTGGTGGCCACAGGCGCTTCCACCCACACAGAGGACAGGTCCGAGACCGTGAACACTGGCTCGGTCTCGCCCACCGATTGGCCCACGGTGATGCGCTTGTCAGTCACAACGCCATCAATGGGCGAGCGCAGTTCAAAACGCGTCAGGTTGCCGCCGCTGGTGGCCGTGGCCCCGAGGTTGGCCAACTTCTGGCGGATGTTCTGCTCAGCGATCTCGGCCTCTTGCAGGGCTGCGCGTGCCTGTTGGTAATCCTGCTCAGCAGAGATCTTGTCTTGCCAGAGCTTTTTCTCACGATCATGGGTGGTGCGCGCCAAGGCCAAGCGCTTCTGTGCCGCAACGCCTTCGGCGCGTTGATCGGCCAGCGCAGGGCTCGACAGCACAGCCAGGACCTGCCCCTTGCGAACGCGCTCACCCGCGCTAACGGGCACGGCCTCGACCAGCCCTGCCAGACGCGGCACCACCTGCACGGTGCGGTCGCCGTTGTAGCGGACCTCGCCCAGCAAGGCCAGTTGGCTCTGGATGCGCGCCGGGCCCGCCACGGCCAGCGTCACCCCGGCCTGCTGGAGCTGGGCATCGCTCATGGTGACGCGGGCTTCTTCCTGCTCGTAGCCAAAGCGATGGGTCTGACCGCCCTGCGTGGCCTCGACCGTGACCTTGAAGGAGTGGGGCTCGACCACCTCGGCATCACCTCGCAGGAAGTCACCCTGGGGTTTGAACTGGATGACTTGCGGCTCACGACCCAGGCGTTCCAGCGTCAGCTTCGCCGTGGTCTGGCCTGGGGCCAGGGGCTTGCCATTCTGATAGGTGTAGAGGCGGAACTCGGGTGGCACATCGGTCTCGAAGATGGTCACTTCCAGGCCATAAGCGCCGGCGTTGAACAGGCGGCCACCGTGGGGGCCTTTGGCGGGCTTGGCCTCTGTGGCCTCTTCATGGTGCTCTTCGTCACCGTGCCCTTTGTCGTCGGCATGAGGCTTGGCTGCGGCAGTGCCATGGTGCTCATCATCGGCATGCCCCTCGGCCTCTGCGTGTTCGGCGTGACCGTGTTCATCGTGGGCCTTGGGCTTGTCCTTCTGGAGGATCGCCCAGCCCAGCAGCGCGCCCAAAACGACGACGACCGCAATGGCCAGCCAGGATTTGTGTTTCATGGGGTTGTTCATGAGTCAGTCTTTCGTCGGGGTGGGCTCGCCCAGCAGCTCAAGCAAGCGGGCGTCGGCCTGATAGGCCTGGGCGGCGGCGCTCAGCGCCTGTGTTTCTGCTTCGAAGAGGGTGCGTTGGGCGTCCAGCACGTCCAGGAATCCGAACTTGCCCAACTCGTAGCCTTTGGTGCTGGCTGCAAACGCTTGCCGTGCGGCGGGCAGCACCTTGTCGCGCAGGGTCTGAGCCTGCGCCAGCGTGGCGCTCAGTTGTGCCAAGGCCTGGGTGGCCTGCGCCTCGACGCTGGCACGCACGGCCTCCAGCTCGATCCGCGCCTTGTCCTCGCGGCGACTGGCTTCCAGGATGGCGCCCTGATTGCGATCAAACAGCGGCAGCACCAGGCTCACACCCAAGATGGGCTGATCGCGGCCCAACTGCTGGTCGCGCTTGGCGCCCAGCGTCACCGTCAGATCTGGAGTGCGACGTGCCCGCTCCAGATCACTCAGGGCCTGCCTGCGCGAGATTTCTTGTTGCGCCCGAGCGATGGCCGGGGCGGTCTCCAGGCGTTGAGCCAGGGGCTCCCACAGTCCAGCGGAGGGCAACCGCCCGATGTCAGCGTCGACACGTTCGAACTTGACGGTTGGATCACCCAAGGCCTGTCGCAGTTGGGCCACCGCAGCACGCCACTCGCTGTGGGCAACGGTGCTCGCAGACAGCGCCTGGGCCTCAGCCACCTGCGCCTTGAGTTCCTCAACGGGCGAGACCTTACCTGCCAGCACCCGCTTGGAGGCCGCCTCACGCGCTTGAGAAGACAAGCGACCCAGCTCATCGGACAGCCTCACCCGTTCTTGCGCCACAGCCACGCCGTAAAACGCCGCCATCACCTGCGACCTGACCTGGGCACGCCGCGCGGCGACATCCAGCTCTGCCTGACCTTGGGCCGCCCGTGCCGCGCTGATGCGAGCCGAGCGCTTGCCGCCCAACTCGATGGGCTGGTTCAACTGGATGGTGGTGGTGCGCGTGGCCTGCCGAGTGTCTTCCACCAGCGTGGACAACTCGGGGTTTTGCCAGGCACCGGCTTGTTGGGTGGCGCCTTCGCTGGCCTCGCGCTCCAGCATCGAGGCGCGCAAATCAGGGTGGTGTGCCAGCGCCGTGGCCAGCGCCGCATCCAGACTCAGGCCTTGAGCCCAAGCTGCTTGAAACATGAAGGGAACACACAGGGCCGCACAAGCCGTGCGCGCCGCCCGGGAAACATCAAATCGTCGCATCGAATTCTCCGCAAATCAGCAGGGGACATTCGGCGAACAGGTCAAGGGCTCAGTTTGAGCGCGTTGGTCACACAGCGCATGTTCTAGGCGGGTGGTGGCCCACCAGCCTGACCTAGCCAGGATCACATCAGGGGATGTGCAAAAACCCGTCTCGCCGACTCAGAGCGAGACAGTCCAATTCGGGCGTTCAATGCGGGTCGCATCGAAGGAGATGTAACTCGCCAGCGGCGAGGCTACCCCGGCAGCCTGAGGCAATGGCCCAGGCAGTGGCACAGCAGCAGACAGCAACGATGCACCCGAGCAGCAATGGTGATCGTGATCGAGCATCGCCGAGGCCTTGCCGGTGTTCTTGGTGTCGTCATCATGTTGGGCGACGTCGGTATCTGCGTGGTGCTGATGCTCGTGGTGCCCGAAATGATGCGATTGACTCTGCGCGTTTTCATGCAGGCAATACGGTTCCATGGCAGCCCAAACGGCTTGGAACGGCAGCAAGACCAGCAGGAAAATGGCGATCAATCGACGCATGGCACTGAGTATATCGGCATACAAAACAAAATCTGAACCCGATCAGCGTGACGAATTGACACGCAGCAGCCGCAAGCCATTGCCAACGACCAACAAGCTGGCGCCCACGTCCGCGAACACGGCCATCCACATCGTGCCCAGACCCGTCAGCGTCAGGACCAGGAACACCGCCTTGATGCCAAGGGCCAGCACGATGTTCTGAACCAGCAGCGCATGGGTGCGACGCGACAGGCGCACAAAACGCGGCAGCTTGCGCAAATCGTCGTCCATCAGGGCCACATCGGCCGTCTCGATGGCGGTGCCTGTGCCCGCCGCGCCCATGGCAAAGCCGATGTCGGCACGGGCCAGCGCGGGCGCGTCGTTGATGCCATCGCCCACCATGCCCACTGAACCACCTTGCTCGATCTTGCCCTCGATGGCCTTGAGCTTGTCCTCGGGCAGCATGTCGCCTTGGGCCTCGTCGATGCCCACCTGCGCCGCAATGGCTCCGGCCGTGTGGGCGTTGTCGCCCGTGAGCATGACCGTCTTGATGCCCAGCGCGTGAAGTTCGGCGATGGCCTGCCGGCTGCTGTCCTTGACGGTGTCTGCCACGGCAAACATGCCATGAACGCTTTCTTCGTCTGTCAGCAAGATGACCGTCTTGCCTTGTTCTTCCAGGGCGGTCAAACGTACCTCCAATGCCTCGGAACAGCGGCCCTGCTCATGGATCAGGCGGTGATTGCCCAGGAGGTAGACCTTGCCGCCGATAAGTCCCTTGGACCCACGTCCAGGCAGCGCCTCAAACGCATCCACGTTTTGCAAGGCGATGCCGTCTTGTTGGGCCGCAGTGGCCAAGGCGCGGGACACCGGGTGGTCGGAGCGGCTGGCCAGACTGGCGGCCAGGCTGCGAACGTCCGCCTCGCCATGGCCATTCAACGCGGCGAAGTCCGTCTGCACTGGCTTACCGTGGGTGATCGTGCCTGTCTTGTCCAGGGCCAGCCAAGCCAGCTTGCGACCTTCTTCAAGATAGGCTCCACCCTTGATCAGGATGCCTTGGCGTGCCGCTGCGGCCAGGCCACTCACGATGGTCACGGGGGTCGAGATCACCAGTGCGCAGGGGCAAGCGATGACCAGCAGGACGAGCGCCTTGTAAACCCAGTCAAACCATGCGCCCCCCATCAACAGCGGCGGCAGGATGGCCACGGCCAGTGCGATGGCAAATACCACGGGCGTGTAGACGCGTGCGAATTGATCGACGAAACGCTGTGTCGGCGCCTTCGCCCCTTGCGCTTCTTCCACCGCATGGATGATGCGCGCCAAGGTGCTGTCGTCCGCAGCCGCCGTCACGACGTATTCGAAAGAGCCCGACTCGTTGATGGTCCCGGCAAAAACGGCATCGCCCTCGGTCTTGTCCACGGGCAGGCTCTCGCCTGTGATCGGGGCTTGGTTGATCGTTGAGCGCCCACTGACGATGGTGCCGTCCAATGCGATGCGCTCGCCCGGCTTGATTCGCACATGCGCCTGGAGGGCCACCGACTTGGCTTCGACCTCTTGCCACTTACCGTCATCCTGCAAGACGGTGGCACGCTCTGGCGCCAGTTGCATCAAGCCCTGAATGGCGTTGCGCGCACGGTCCAGCGACTTGGCCTCGATCAACTCGGCCACCGTGAACAACACCATCACCATGGCCGCTTCAGGCCATTGGCCCAGCACCAGCGCGCCGGTCACGGCAATGCTCATCAGGGCGTTGATGTTCAGGTTGCCGTTGCGGATGGCCACCCAACCCTTTTTGTAGGTCGTGATGCCGCAGGCCAGCACGGCAGTGACCGCCAGCAAAGCGGCCAGCCATGTCGGCAAACCGAACCAGTGCACCGCCTCAGAAGCGGTGGCGGCCACACCCGCCAGTGCAAGCGGCCACCAGGGTTTGGAGGGCTCAGGTGTGAGGGCCGCATCGGACGAGGTGCCCGTGGCGATTTCCGGCGTGAAGCCCAGGGAGCGGACCGCGTCCAGGATCGGTTCAATGGCTTGAGGCTCGTGCGTCACCGTCAGCACGCGCTGCATCAGGTTGAATTCCATGCCCGAGACACCGGCCATGCTCCCCAGCTTCTTGCGCAACAAGGCCTCTTCCGTCGGGCAATCCATCTGCATGATGCGGATGGGGGTTTGTACGCGCGCGCCGAAGGCCACAGGCTTACCCAACGCCACCGGAGCGGGCTTTACGTCATGGCTGCAGCAAGCCGTCTCGCAAGTGGCAACAGCCGATACGGAGATAGGGGGCGTCGTGCAACCAGATTCGTCACCGTGACTGTGGTCGTCGTGCGAATGGTGTTCGTGATGGGTGGGCATGGGCATTTGAGGAAGCGTTTTGCCCATTACACAACCTGAAGCTACTATAGAGTCAAGAGGTTTATGGAGTCTTCATGAAAATCGGTGAATTGGCCCAGGTCGCGCAGTGCACGGTCGAGACCATCCGTTACTACGAAAAGGAAGCCTTGCTGCCTGCACCTGACCGCACGGCTGGCAATTTCCGCGTGTATGGGCCCGAGCACGTCGAGCGCCTGCGCTTCATCCGCAATTGCCGTGCGCTTGACATGAGCCACGACGAAATCCACACCCTGCTGGGTCTGGCTGACCGGGCCGAGCAAGGCTGCGGCGCGGTGAACGACGTTTTTGATCAGCACATCGCCCATGTCGATGAGCGCATACGGGAACTCACCCACCTCAAGCTGCAATTGGCCACCTTGCGCCAGCGATGTCATAGCGAGCAAGCCGTGCAGTCGTGCGGCATCTTGCAAGGGCTGGCGGCCATGGAGGCCGAACCAAAAGCAGAGAGACACACCCATCTTGGCTGAACAGATCAAGGCGAAAAACATGCAAAACAAAGATCATTGGGAAAAGGTTTACACCACCAAGGCACCGGACAGCGTCAGCTGGTTTCAAGCCCATGCCGACATGTCCATGCGGCTGATCCGCGCAAGCGGCCTCGGTCGTGATGCGGCCCTCATCGACATTGGCGGTGGAGCCTCCACGCTGGTCGATGACCTGCTGGACGACGGCTACGCCCACGTAACCGTGCTCGACTTGTCCGCCGCCGCCTTGGCAGAAAGTCAGCACCGCCTCGGCGCGCGTGGAGCTGGCGTCAAATGGGTTGAGGCGGACATCACCCGCGCGACCTTCGAGCCCCACAGCATCGACCTCTGGCATGACCGCGCCGTGTTCCACTTCCTGACAACGCAAGAGGACCGTGAGGCTTACGTCAAACAGGTCTTGCGTGCGCTCAAGCCAGGTGGCCACGTCATCATGGCCACATTCGGCAGCAATGGCCCCACTCAGTGCAGTGGCCTACCGGTCATGCGCTACGCACCCGACGAGTTGCATGCCGAATTTGGGGAAGCATTCACCATGCTGACCCACGAAGAGCAAATGCACCACACCCCTTTTGGGACTGACCAGCAGTTCATCTATTGCATGTGCCGAAAGAAAACGACATGAGCGCTTTGCATCCTGCGACCTGGCCTGCACCGGGCGCAGCCATCGTTGCGGAACAGGCTACCCACATCTGATGGCTGGGTTAACAGCTCCCGCCCACCCATAGTCGAGATGAAGTCCTGAGCCCACCCAATGGCCGTTAAGTCATGACCGCCCCCGGCAAGGCCGGCATCTCTTCTGCGCTCACCCAAAGCCAGGGTGAACCGGCGGAAGTTCGCAGGGTCCGCTCTTTTTCCGCCCGTTCCTTGGGAGGCATGAAGGCGCTGATGACGTGCAAAGGCAGCGGCAAGGGTCCAGCGTCCAAGAGCAAAGCATTGGGAAATGCAGCGGCGCTCCTGGCGTCGTAACGCAGTGGTTTGACAAAGCGTCGGCCCTGAGAGACGAGCGCATGCACCAGCGGCAACTCATGCACACCCTCCACCGGGATCCAGTGCTCGCTGGTCAACATCAAACTGGCCGCATCAATTTCGTAGGTGTGCTCACGGCGAGCTCGGATCAGCGCCGCCAGCATCAAACGCACCTTGTGTCCGCTGTCGGCGTCACGGGCTTCAAACAATGGAGCGAAGACCCGCTCAATGCGCTCCCAGGTCTTGGTGCCCACCAGCAGGGGTGCATCGGGCATGTGCTTGATCCAGACACGCCGCCCCAGGGCCGTTACCTCGCTGACCTTGAATTCGCCGATGACCACCGCCAGAGGGCTTTGCCCTTCATGCGGATGCAAGACCGCCAGCTTGTTGCGACGGCGCTGAGCTACCTCGAATTTGCTGGCTTCGCTGAAGGGTTCGGGCACGTACAAACGCTCGCTCAGCCCAACACCCTTGACCATCACGTCCTCGGCCGCATTCATCAGGTATTTGTGCAGGACACCTTGATTGCGCTTGCCCTCCATGGCCGGGCTCCATCGGTTGAAGCCCGCCCGCTCGAAAAGGAAGTGCATCAGGGCATGCAGGCTCATGCGTCGCCTGGGTGCCTCCACCTCGGTCACCTCATGTGGTTCACCTCGCACCAAACTTCGCCCCACCGTGCGCACCCACGGAAAGTCCACACGCAGTTGAATCTGCCCAGGCACCGTCTCCAGAACAGCCTCGCCCACCAACTCGCCCAGACCTGATTGTTGCCACTCTGGCTCGAAGGATGGGCACGATGGGTGATGCCGACACCCGGTTTCCGGCATGCGCTTGACAACGAACTGACGGTGCCGCGCGACGTACATCTCCACACCACCAGGAACACACAGACATCGGGGACGTTCGGGGGTCTCGTACACGTGAGCCAGCAGATCCTGCATGTCTGGCGCACTTGCATCCACCACCCGCCCTTTGATGGAAAAGCGCTGACTGTCGCCTTCAGCGCCTTGACGGGTGGGCATGGTGTTCACACCAGTTCATCGAGCAGTTGCTCGATGGTCGGCTTGTGGCGAGCCAGCAGTTCGCGCACCGCACTGCGTTCGCTGATGCCCAGGATCAGGCCGACATCGTCCTCATCAGCGCCACGCTCATAGAGGCGTGCCACGACGGTGCGACGCACAGACAGCGCCGTCACGCCTTTCATCTCGGCATAGCGAAACAGCTTGCGATAGGTCTCCAGGATCGGTCGACACAAGAACCGTCGCTGACCAGGCGCACCATAGGGTGTGATCTTGAACCCCTCTCCTGCTGTAGACAGGAACAAGCGGCTATCTGGATCAAGCCCTCTGTAAGCACCATCCCGTCCCAAGCCCAGCCCGAGCCTCAGGCGCTCTTCCAAGTAGTTTGAAAGCGATTCGTCCAGCCTCGTGCTGGCGAAGTGCAATGGGCGGGCCTTTCCAGTGATGGCCACCTCGGCACGCATTTGAGAGTGGCGCCGAACGCTGCCATCGGAGCTCAGGTAGTCCCTCACTTCGAGGCGGGCGATTTCCAGGGGACGTGCGCCCGTGGCAAACAGGAGATAGAACAGCGACAGGTCATGCCAGGCCCGATTGCTGCGCCCCTTGATGCGCTTGCCTGCCTGGATGATCTCGTCCATGGAGACGATGCGGCTTGAACGATGTTCGACCGTCTTTCTCGGATCGAAATCCTCCAAGGCCGTCAGGATGGCATCGCGGTGCAGGCGCAAGCGTCTGACGAATGCAGCGCCATCTTCATTCAAGCCATCGATGTCGGCCACTTGGCTCAACTGCACCGCAATGGCTTTGATGCGCCGCTCAACCGCCGTGCGTGACACGCCAAACCGCGCGGCCACGGCCTCATAGGTGTCGCCATCGATGACCTCCTTGAGCATCCTGATCGAATGGGCAACGGTGCCCCCGTCTGGTTCCAGTTCTGGTGCGCATGACATGACCCTCTCCCTGCTTTGTTTACTTGTCCTCACGCTGCCAAAGCGCCTTCATGCTCAACCCTGATCGCAATTTTCACCAGTCGAAATCGCCGGTGAAGGCGGGGGGGTTTCGGCATCAGGCAGATCTGCTTTGGCGTGGACAAAAGCCACGTGAAAACACCCAGAAGCAAGCAAGTTCCGTGGCACCGCCCCGCATGGGCTGAGGCACACTTCCCATGCATTGGCGTGTGCCAAGGCCCCTGCGCGCTCAATGTCGGGGCAAGGCATGCCAAGCAAGGTGCATGGCAAGGGGGTGGGCTCTGCAAGCGTGAACATTGGCTTCAGCAAGGGGCGTCAGGCACGGCTACTCTGTTCAGCGATCCATTGCCTGATGTCCTCCACCCGCCAGACGGTCACGCGCACCGACAGCTTGACGGGTTCAGGAAAGGTGCGCGTCTGCACGCGCCGCCACAGTGTGGACTTGGAGATGGGAACAAATTGCAGAACCTGTGCCTGTCGGAGAAAGCCAACTTGCGGCAATGATGGCGCCGCAACAGCATGGACAGGTGCCGCGGGCACGACAACGGCACCCCGGTTGGGTTTAGGCATGATCTGGCCTCTTCACGGCGAATGCCGATGGAAGACATGACCTGCTCTGTAGCGGCGGCGCTAGGTCAGGGTTTGCGCATGCCGATAGGGACGCACGACTCCGGCATCACATCGGCGGCGTCCCGGTCGCACGGTGTGGTTGTGAGCAACTCCAAGTACATAGTGCCTCGTCAACGGGATGGCTCAGCGCAACGTGGACAGGCACAGGCAGGCAGGTATCGACTGCGACGGTGGCGCAACATGCGTCCCGATGTCACCTTAGCGGACGACATGGGACGCCTCAAGCAAGAACGGCTTGTGCTCCTCGAAATCGTCCGTGAAGTCGGCCCCTTGCGCGTGGCGCTTGCCAGCATCAACCAGGTCGCGTTGAGTAGCTACTTGACGACAACAGCAGCATCCACAGGCTCCATGGTGTCCGTGGCTGACGAAACACTTGCATCATCGCCGGTCGCTTCCAGCTCCTGAGCAAGCACACCAGATGCTTGAACATTTGCTGCTGGGGCTGGCACAGACTCGGGACCGCCCTCACCCCGTTCACCCATGGCATTCATGCGGCGCCTCAGGCCAGTGGCCAGATTGCGAGCCCCGTTGGCCACGTCGCGCACCTGACGCTTGAGGCTGGCGCGCTGGATGTCCACCGCCTGCGCAGTGATCACCTCATGGATCTCCAGCGTCTGGAGCAGTGGCATCAACTGGTCCAGCTTACCTAGGACCTCTAGGAAGCGACGCCCAAACGAAGACAGCACACTGACGTCCACCGACAGGGCCACGGTGTCATACGTCGCCACACTTGTGATGCCATGGGCCTTGAACAAGGCTTCTGCGCCATCGATGGCACTGTTCAAGCTCTCGTTGACCGCGTCAAGCTTCGCCCGAACGCTGGCCTCCACCTTGACGATGTCATCGTGATCCAGACGGGTGCGTGCGATCACCGAGATGAAGTGCATGTTGAGTTGCAAGGTGTTGAACAGGCGAACAAAGAAGCGCTTGCCCTCCGCGCTGGTGAAGCGCGTGGGCATCTTCACACTGGCCGCTTCGATGCGCCTGAAATCTGCTTTGCTTTCTTTGGCCAGGATCCGGTCGTTGACCCCGCCCTGGTCCATCTTGACGATCTGGTGAATATCAGACATGTCGCGCTCCCGTGACTGGCGTGCTCGCCACCATCTTGCGAACCGCGTTCGTGCATCACCACCGGGAATCATCGGCAATTGAAGGCCCTTTCGGCATCAGCCCCCGTTTTGGCATGGAACCATCTTGACCATCCTCATGGCAAGGCACTACCTTGCTGATACGCGGCAGCTGGCCCTGCATTCAAACAAGGCAAGCCCTGGAGTTCACATCAAACCCTTGACGGTCACCACCGTCCCGATGCCATCGAAGCGACTTTCGTGGTGAGTGCACGCGCGCGCTAACGCGGCATGCGCGCTCTCACCCCGAAAGCCTTCTTCGATCGGTAGCTGGCACACCGATCCGAACGGGCTCACCACCCGATCAAGCCAGCCCTGGAGTCTCTTCATCGCCATCGGCAGTGCGTCAAAACACCTTGCCGACTGTTCATCACCCTGTGGGGCATTGCCCCCTCAGTGGTGCGCCGTGCCTCCCTATTTCACATGGAGGCCACGATGCTGCACACGAGCACATCTCTGGTTCACCCCCCAGCTGCCTTGAATGGCTTCATGGGGGCGACGCAGTCCGTTTTTCCGGATCAATCGCCACACCCACTGTCGCTGGACGATCCGCCCGACCGCATCGACTGGAGCGAGGAGGACATCGTCTTCCTGCACTGGCGCTTGCTGCAGGAGATCAACCAGTTGTCTGACCCGGCCACGCCGCTGGAAGACAAGTTCGACACCCTGCGCTGGGTGTTCACCGAGCGGGACAAGGACCAACAGCCCTTCTCGTTCGTGAACTGCCTGCGTGTCGTGGGATGCAGCCCGCTGTCGCCCATCGCGTACTGCGGCCTCGTGGATGCGCAAGACATCCGCGACCACATCCGCAACAAGCTCAAGGTCTGGCTGTCTGACTCGCTTGCCCGATACCCGCAATGGGTTCGCGATGCCATCGCCAACAACCCCCAGTGGGTTGAGGCCCGCTTGGCCAGGAATCCGCAATGGATCAATGAACAGCTCAAGCAGATGTCCGAGCAGGGTGACCTGTTCACCTGATCCCAACAGCCCCAAACAACGCCAAGGCCAGATCGTTCCGATCGGCCCTGGCCCTCACCTCACACACGGAGAGCCCTATGCACAAACAAGCATACGCCCATGGCCACCGCATTCCGATGCTGATGGTCGATGAGCCCCAGGACATCGAGTTCCTGGTCAAGGAAAGTGAAGTCCTGACCGGCCAGGCCGGCCGCATCTTTGTCATCGCCGGTGCCGACTGGCTGACCTACCGCGTGCTGTGGAGCCAGGCAGGTTTCAAGGTCGAACGCCTGGACGACAAAGGCCAGGTCTTGCACACCCAGCACCAACTGCCCTGGGAGTTCGTCGAGCACAGCGTGATCGAAGCACTGCAGGCGGGCCAGTTGTTCACCCCATCGGTTCGCCATCGCGGCTGACCGCTGCTCTATCCCCTGCAGAGCATGTCATCAACACGGAGTTCAACATGAACAACCCCGAGTACGAAGCTCGCATTGAAGACGTCAAACGCCGAGCCCATGGTCGCTGGACTGAAATCCTTAGCAGCCTGGGCGTTGGCGAACACATTCTCAAGAAGCGCAACCAGCCCTGCCCGCTCTGTGGTGGCACGGACCGGTTTCAGTACACCGACAAGTTCGGTGAAGGCAACTACCACTGTCGCGCCTGTGGCGCAGGAGGTGGCTTCAAACTGCTGCAGGCCGTCACGGGCCTGGATTTCAACACCGCGCTCAAGGAAGTCGAACGCGTGGTGGGCGCCTCGCCCCCTGCCCCGCATGTGGCGTCACCGGAGCCTTCGGCCGAACGCATGAAGGCCCTGGCCAAGCGACTGTGGGAAGAAGCCACGCCCGTGACACCCGGCGATGAGGTGGACCGCTACCTGTCCGGTCGGCGGCTCGCCTTGGCCCACTACCCCAAGGTGCTGCGCCTGCATCCAGCGCTGGGCTACTACGAGAAAGACCCCACCTCGGGCAAGTCGCGCAAAGTGGCCGAATACGCCGCCATGCTGGCTTGCATCCAGGGCGCTGATGGTCACGCGGTCACGCTGCACCGCACGTATCTGAAAGATGGCCGCAAGGCCAATGTGAGCGATGCCAAAAAGGTTCTCTCCTCGGGCATCAATGGTGCTTCCGTGCGCTTGTTCGAACCCGAGCACGAACTGGCCATTGCCGAGGGCATCGAGACCGCCATGGCTGTGCACCTGGCCACCGGCAAACCCGTGTGGGCAGGACTCAATGCCGGGAACCTGGAAAAGCTGTGGCTGCCCGACTCGGTGCAGAGCATCTGCATCTATGCCGATAACGATGCCCAAGCGGACTTTGACGGCCAGATGTTTGCCTTTGCCCTGGCTCGGCGGCTGAAGAAGCAGGAGCACCAGAGCGGCCCCCGGCAAGTTCGGGTGCTCTTGCCCAAGATCCCGGGCACCGACTGGGCCGATGTGTGGCTGGCCAAGGCGGAACACGCCTCCCGAACCACGTAAGTCATGTATCCCCACTGGTAGCTGTCAGACCAGGCCAAGCCACATGGCAAGGCAAAGACAGCCCTGGCGTTTTGTATGAGTGATTTGTAAGTTGGGCGCAGCCCTGGCCTGTGGTCAGTTTGCGCCCTGTGTGGATGGGTCAACACCCATCAGTCATCAACCCTGGCGGGGATGTGCATCCCCGCATGTGGGTCATGCCGTCTCCGCCATTTCTTTCCCGAACAGGAGCTTGATATGAGAAGCGGACGTTCCCTGGTGAGCCTGGCCCATGAACTTGAGCGCCAGTTGCAATCAAAGAAGGACCTGGTGGTCCCCTCGTCGCTGCTGCGGCACGACACCGATGACACAGGCGAGACCCGCCTCGTCATCGGCGAAGCCGGGGTCTCCACGCCCTATGGCGTCATGCCGCTGGCGCGCCGCCAGTTGGCTGACAAGCTGAAGATTCCCTATGCGTACTTCGAGCGCATGCGCTCCGAGCAGCCCGTCTTGCTGGACCGCAACGTGAACACCTGGCTGCAAAGCGACGATGATCGCCGCATGATTCGCACGCTGGATGGCAACGTCCGGGCCGTGCTGTCAGACCGCTATCGTCGCCTTGACAACTACGATCTGGCCGAAAGTGTGCTGCCCATCCTGCAGCAGTTGCCTGATGTGCGCTTCGAGTCGGTGGAACTCACCGACACGAGGATGTACATCAAGTGCATCACACCGCAATTGAAGGTCGAAATGGCGCCTGGCGACATCGTCCAGGCTGGCGTGGTCATCTCCAATTCGGAGGTGGGACAAGGCACGCTGTCGGTGCAGCCCTTGCTGTATCGACTGGTGTGCCGCAATGGCCTGATTGCTTCAGACCGCTCCTTGCGCAAAACCCACGTCGGGCGGGCACTCGGATCTGACGAAAGCATCATGGTCTTCAAGGACGACACCTTGCAGGCCGACGACAAGGCCTTCTTCCTGAAGGTTCGCGACGTGGTGCAGGCGGCCGTGTCTGAGGCAACGTTCATGCAGGCAGCGCAGAAGATGCAAAAGACCTTGCAGATTCACCTCGTCGGCAACCCCGTCAAGACGGTGGAAGTGCTGGCTCAGCGCTACACATTGAATGACGCCGAACGCGCCGGGGTGCTGCGACACCTGATCGCCGAAGGTGATCTGTCGGGGTATGGCCTGGTGAATGCCGTCACGCACTTCTCCCAGGAAGTTGAGGACTACGACCGTGCGACCGAGTTCGAAGCCCTGGGCGGGAAGTTGATCGAACTGCCCGTCAAGGAATGGAAGGAGTTGGCGCAAGCCATCTGATCTCGGATCACAGTGATTCACCACCAGGGCCATGGCTCTGGTGGCTTTTTTATGTCGAAGCCAAGTTCAAAGCATCGCGCCCATTGACAGTGACAAATGCGGCAGGCAATGCGGGCTTTTGTCGATGGCAAACACACCATCCCCCCGCTCTCGGGCATTGATTCCATTCGATGGTCATGAATATGCTGAGCCGACTCATTACTCCACACACACAACACCAAAGCAGTCACACCTCGCCGCAACACCTGGCCCATCTCGACTCACATCTGGGCACACCGACAGGAGAAGACCATGAGCAGCATCCAGTTCACCGATGTGCAGTTGACCAATTTGTACCTGTTGCAAGCCATCCGGCTGGGCATCGCCCAAGATCGGGTATCGACATGCGGCAAGTTCGGGCTGGACGCCGCCCAAGCAGATTTCCTTGGTGCCATGAGCCAGGAACAGTTGTGGGCATTCGTCGATCAAATCGGCCAAAGCACCCTCTTCCCTCCACGCCAGGATTTGCTTGCCTTGCTCAAGGCGCCCGCGCCGCTTCAGGCATCACTGGCCGCCGTTCATGCGCCAAGGCCACGGCAACTCGCGCCCATGGTGCCCGCAAGCATGTCGTGACCGGAGGGGACCATGATGTCAACACGTGCTGACCGCCAGTTGTGCGCCATACGCCTGGCGCAAGACTGTGCACAACTGGGTGCCCGGGTGCGCACCATCCACCACCTCACAGGGCTCAACCCACGGGACGTGCAGAGGCTGTTCTTCAATGACCCTCAAACCATCCCACGCGGACGTCCGCCCAACTCCCTGGAGTGGTATCACGGCGCCAACCTCATCGCGAGGGCTGAATCGTCAATCTTCATGTCGATCTACCGCCGCCTGCGCAACACTGGCTTCGGCGCCGCAGAGACGCTGGTCAGCGCCTATCGTGGATACCAAGCCGTCTGCCAGTGTCCGCACCGAATCAGTTTTGACCGGGCGTTTGATCTGGCATCTCACACCGATGGCATCTGGCTGGCCTGCACCCCGGTGTTCGAGGTCCTCGCTTGCCCGACCTGCGGCAGCGATGTACTTATGGCCATCGGCACCGTGGTCCACTTGGGCGACAACTGTCCGTTCTGCAAACTGGTACTGCGCTACAGTTGCGACCCTCGGCTCCAGGCCTCATTTCCCAAGCACGGGATGGCGACCGCACCTGAAACTGCCTCCTGAACCGATGGCCTTGTAATCAGCCTACTTTCAGTTGATCCAGCGTCTTGCCAGCGGCCAACGCGGCCTTGATCCACTTAGGCTGAAGTCCCCGTCCACTCCAAGTCTCGCCCGTGTCACCGTTGCGATATTTTGGGGCGACCTTGCTTCCTGCTGCAGCACTGGAGCGGTTCGCCACACCGACCTTCAAACCCAGATCGGCGACAGTCAAACCATTGGCAGCCAACAGTTGCTTGATATGGTCAATCACACCAGCTCGCTCAGCTTTGCGGGCATCCTGCAATTGCCTGTCCAGCTCCGAAGCCTGCTTGTCCAGGGCGGCTTTCTGGGCCAGTAGTTCTTGATACGTGGTCATGATTGCAGTGTTTGGCGATCGCCGAGTTTGGATGCCAACATCCTACATTGCAAGCTCCTTGGCTACCTGACCAAAGTGCCTGGATCTCCGTCGTTGCATTCAGAGTCAAGGCCAAGGCATCAGACGGATCGACGCCCATCGCACTGATCCGAAACAGCTCCTCTTTAGTCAAGTCTCGATGGCGAAAGCCCAGATGAACAGATGACATTTTGAGGTGCGCACGGCAACGCATGGTGACCAAATGAATGGGTCATCTGCAATGGACCACCATGCTTGCCCCGTCTCTGCCACACAGCACTTTTGCATCGTCAGATCCCGGCTTCGAGGCCCTGCCCATTGATGCTCTGCTGTCGCAAAACGATGACCTGATCGCCCGCATCAAGCTCTGCCATGGGTCTGACCGTACCGAGTTCGAACAAACCATCCTGTCACTTATCAGACGATACGCCAACCTAGTACACCTGCTGCCAGCCACATCAGACAACTACTTCTGCACCCCTGGCGGCCTGTTGCGCCTGGGCATGGAAGTCAGCTTCTTCAGCCTGCAGGGCACAGACGCGCACATATTCTCCGGTCGCTCCACCATATCGGCACGCCGCCACTTGGAGCCGCGCTGGCGCCTGGCAACCTTCGTCGCGGGGCTTTGCTGCGAGGCCCACCGGGTGCTCAGTCACATCATCGTGACCAACGCCCCAGGCGATGTGTGGCCAGCCTACCTTCTGTCCCTGAGTGATTGGCTGATGGAGCGACAAGCGGACCGCTACTTCTTGCGCTGGCGCCCACACGCCATCGAGACACGCAGCCTTGGCGTGTTCACGCTGGCCCATGTCGTACCCCCAACGGTCATGCATTACCTGGCTGAAGACAACACAGTCATCGTGCCTCACCTCATGGGCAGCGTCAGCGGCATCTCGCAGCATCGCGATCACAACGTGCTGGACGAGTTGGTCCGGCGCTCCTTGGCGCTGGTGATTGACCGCAACCTGCTGGCCAACGCCGACCGCTACGGTACGCCTCAATACGGTTCGCACCTGGAACGCTACCTGGTTGACGCGCTAAGGCATCTCGCGGTCTCCAACTCGGGGTGGCAGGCCAATCGCGAGAAGTCTCGCGTCTGGTTCGGTCCCGATGGCCTGTTCCTGGCCTGGCCCAGCGCTGCCGAAGACCTCCAGAAGCAACTGGACGCCGCCCAGCTGCCAGGCATTCCCAAAGCGCCGGAGACCATCATGGAGGTGCTCCTGCTGGCCGGTGTCTTCGAACCCACGCCCGCAGGAGTCCCGATCTGGGTCATCCAACCACCAGGCGGCAAAGCCAAGATCGACGCAGTCAAGCTGTCTTCTCAGGCGATCCTGTTTGCAGGACATAACTCGTTGCCGCCGCCTCTGGCGGAGAGCCTCACAAGTTCCCTTCGCAATGATCATCCATCAGAGCAAGCAGCCGAACCTGTCGCACCACAGCCTATACCGGATGGCCCGCCAGGCACCCAGCTCTCGCTCATCCCTGGCAACGCCGAGCAAAACCAACAAGCTTCGAATAACCAAGACACTCAAGGCGAAGCGGCACCTTTGCCAACGGCCTCTCCATCTGCCCTGGCGTCTACGAGCGACGCCCAAACAACTCAGCAAGCGACCATTGGTCTTCAAGCGCCGCTGCGCCTCAACCCCGTGGTGCGCGACGCACTGACCGAGGTGGTCAACACCTTGAACACAGGCGCTGGACCCGCTCAGTGTTGCACTGTCGCTTTTGGGGTGTTTGTGCCTCTGCACGAATTCGAGCGCCGCGGCATTCAACCGTCTATGGCCCTGCGCGCCCTGTCGGATGTGCACATGCTGGTTCGCGCCCAGTGCAAAGGTCCACCCACCACATCAAGAGATTTCAATGGCACACCGACCGTGGGTTTGACCATTGATCCGCGCTTCATCAGCGGCGTGGACATGGAAGCATTTGCCTCGCCAGAGGCTCAGGGCGAGTGACATGCCCATCCGCCGCTACGAGATGCCATGGCGCCACGCCTACGAGGCCTACGCAGGCCTTGCCTGGGGCATCGCGTTGATGTTCTTTACAGCGGTCGGTGCCATCGGCCAACTGCCCCGCATTCTCGCTTTCTCCCTGTCCATCACTTGCCTTGGCATGAGCGCTCTCAGGGTCTCGCAGGCGCTGCGCATTCTCGTGCTGAGGGCATCTCTGGCTGGTCATGCCATCCAGGTGATAAGCACGCAAACCCAGGCGCGGTGGTGTCAGGATTCAACGGCCGTGTTCCTTGGGTTCGGCTTCGAGTGGCGGCCCGTGCACTCTCAGCGTCTGTATGAACTGGCCAAGATCGACTACCGCGACTTCACGGTATCTCCGCGCCTCCTGAGTCTGCTGGGCTATGACAGCGCACCCCAACCCGATGCCGAGATCGGCTTGCCTTACATACACGGCGTCGAGCCCCATGAGGTGCCGCTGCATCGCCCCTTGCAGAACTTCGAAGGCGGCACGCTGCTGGTCGGCACCACCCAATCCGGCAAAGGTGTGGCCCTGGCCAACCTGGTCACCCAAGCCGTCAGGCGCGGCGACGTGGTGATCGTCATCGACCCCAAGAACAGCCGTCGCCTCAAGCGAGTGGTTGAGCGAGCCTGCCAGGACTGGCGGGAGCCCGACACCTTCATGGAGTTTCATCCGGCATTCCCGGAAGCCGGTGTGCGGCTGGACTTCACCTTCAACTGGCAAAAGCCCACCGAGATCGCATCCCGCATCCAGTCGATCATGCCGCCGGACACGGCTGGCGCGTTCTCCGCCTTTGGCTGGGATGCGGTCAATGTGGTCGTTCAAGGCCTGGTCGAACTGGAAGAGCGCCCCAACCTGGCCAAGCTGACCCGCTACATCGAGGGTGGTATCGAGCCCGTTCTGGAGGGCTCGTTGCGCCGCTTCTGTGAGGAAACCTTGGGGCCCGCCTGGCGTGAGTTGCCCGAAATGAAGAAGCTGATGCAGGAGGCTCATCGAGGCCACATGAAGCGCCCATCGGAAGCCGCCAGCACCGAGTTGATGGCTTTCGTCGCGTACTACGAACACCACATTGCCCAGTCACAACGCAGCAAGGTGATCGATGCCCAGGTGCGCACCTTCAGGCACAACCGGGAGCATTACCAGAAAATCACGGCCAACCTGTTGCCCGTGCTGTCGATGCTGACCTCGGGCGACCTGGGCCGCACGCTGTCGCCCGACCCGTTCGACGCCAACGACATGCGCCCGATCATGAACTTCGAGAAGATCGAGCGCGGCGGGCATGTGCTGTACATGTGTCTGGATTCTCTGCCGGATCCCTCGGTGGCATCGGCCATCGGTGCCCTGGCCTTGGCCGACCTGGCCGCGCGGGCGGGCATGCGCTACAACCTGGGTGGATATAGGCGCATTGCACTGTTTGTGGATGAGGTGGCCAACGTCATCAACCAGCCCTTGATCGAGATCCTCAACAAAGGGGCAGAGGGGGGCATCTACACCACCTGCGCGATGCAGACATTGGCGGACCTGGCCAAACGTCTGGGCAGCGAAGCGGCTGCGCGCATGGCCTTGGGAAACCTCAACAACTTAATCGCCCTAAGATCAAAGGATCGTCCCACGCAAGATTTCATCGTGGAAACCTTTGGCAAGACGGCCATCCATTCGATGCGCGTTGGGCTGGGACATGGCGCGGACACCCATCTGGGCGACTTCTCGACCAGCTATTCAAGCCAACTCTCTGAGAGCTTCGAGGAGATGGTGCCCGCCGATGTCCTGGGCAAACTGCCCAATCTTCAGTACTTTGCCTCGGTGTCTGGCGGGCGCATCGTCAAGGGCCGCTTCCCCATCCTGGATCCGGATGCGCAAGGGGTCCATCAACCCATCAGGAGAGCCGCATGATCAGGGCGATGGCCGTGGTGTCACTGCTGGCACTACTGGTTCTGGTTCTCTATGTGCCGTCCGCCCACCCGCCAGAACGGTTCTTAGAGCAACTGCGAACGGAATACACCAATGCGGCGGTGTTCTGGGGCAAGGACGCAGGCACCCGCATGCTGTCGCGTGCGATGAGCATGCAGGAGTCTGCACGTCAAGCATCACCCGTCCCTTCGTCCAAGGACGCGGCCCCTGCGGGTGGCGTCAACGCAGCAGTCGGGCGAGAAATGGCCTCGGTCAACCAGCGGTTGTTCAACAACCCCTACTTCCGATCGATTGATGCGCTGCTGCTGCTCGCCAGCTTCCGCCTGGCCATGCTGCTGGAGTGGCTCCCCTGGCTGTTGGCCTTCCCGATTGCGGCCATGGTGGATGGCTACCTTGTGCGAATAGTCAAAGCCAAAGAGTTTCTGCACCACAGCCCGGCGATGTTCGCCCTGTATGTCAGTTTGGCCATCCTGACCAGTTGCGCAAGCGTCCTGGCGTTTGTGCTGCCCATCACCTTGCATCCTCTTGCCATACCCTGCGTGCCGGTAGTCATCGGCACGCTGATGGGTACAGCGGTCAGGGACTTTCACCGAAGGTCTTGATATTTTGGACGGCCTTTGGCTTGTACAAGGTACGGTATCCACCATTGGGCAAAGGCTCATCAAAAACATCGAAGAGATCCGAAGCCACGGCCAACTTTTTGAGCGTGGCATGGCCCTGTCGTTCCTTCATGTGCGTCACAGCCTCGGGCTCCTGCAGCCATGCAATCCGCCCCGCGTCGGCAAGGTAGGCCCAGCCATCGGCCCGATGCTTATGTTCAGCCACGTCTTTCAGAACCGAAACCAAAGGGCTGTGCTGTAACAGGATCAACTCGAAATGGCGCAGGCCTTCTTCGGACGCCATGAACGCGGCCATGGACTGCCCGACATCAATCAGCGCCTTGGAGACAGATCGTAGATGTTCAAACATGGGAAGCACCCTGGCACGTTGCTCATCGAGGTACTTGGCTGCCTCGCCCATCTTCTCCGGAGAGTCCGGTTGCCAACGGGGCATGAAATGATGAATCAGGTCGTTGCGCTCGTCCACCATGCGCTTCATGTCCGCACGTTGAGCCTCGTAGAACTCGCGGTCCCCGGATGTGGTGAACGTGAATGACATCCAGATCTGGTTTTGCTCTTCCGGTTCTGCGTTTGGCTCGCCCGCGTCAGAGAGGATGCCATCGGTGAATTGCTCAACCAACTTCCCCATCATCTGCTTGTGCGTTTTCTCAGTGCGTTGTTGCAAACGCTCCTCGAAATTCGACGTGTTGCCATCTCTCCTGTGGTTGGCCACGAGAAATTTCAGCAGTGCCTCGATCTGCTGAAACAACAGCACATTGCGGCCGACCTTGCGAAGCACCTCGTCACAGGTGCTTTGGTTTAAAAGGATCTGTTCCGCTTCTTCCATGTCGCGCTCAAAAATTCGGGTTGATGGCGACGTCGGCGTACGCCAAGACGATGTCGCGCATGCTGTAGGCACTGCCGACACGGGGGCAAATCACTCTGAAATTCAGACAGATCGGCATGCCCGTCCGATTCGGAAAACAGCCCGAAAGGCAGCTGATGCGGCAACTAACAATGGGCGTCTCTCTGCTACCCAGGAATTCAAATGAAGAGTTTAAAGCCCGTCATCCACGCTCTGGAGATCCGGATTCGATCTATGCGCAATGACCCGGTTGCGCAAATCGAAGCTGGCAGCACGTTTCAGGCATTCGCCGTAGGAGACAAGTTCCACCACAACATGTTCGATACAAGCGCGTGGCACGAGCTGCCACAAGAAGGAGAAGTGTTCTTCATCATTGACAAAGCGCACGCCGTTGCCGACATCGGCACCTACATCCATCACATGGTGATTCTTTGCCTGGCTGCCTCACCCGCTGATCACCTCGCCTGACGCACATTGCGGCAACTTGTCGAACTTCACCCGGAAAGTTGGCCAGATGCAGGTGGCAACACGTGATCCGGGTGCAGGTCCCCCAGGATGTCAATGCCTGTTTGGGTGAAGACCAGTATCATTATCGTGCCGCTGGTTCGTACCTCGGCCCGGCTTTTCCTCCCTGAGCCGGAGGCGCACCGTGATGACAGCGATGCGTCTTGCGCTCGCTGATCACCCGCTGATCGGCGGGCTTTTTTTTAGCTCGCGTAAATGGGACTCGTCCATCTTGGCCGTGCCGCGTCAGCACTCGCCATGAACTGGAGCCGAAATCCCCATGACAAAGCCCGCATTCACCCGTGACCATGCCGCACCCGGGCCCTAATCTGTACTCATGCGCTCACCCGAGCAAATTCCGATTCAGAAAACAGAGGTACGCACCATGCTCACCGCTGCATCGCCCGGATTTCAGGACTCTCGACACCCCGCAACAGTGGAAGCCCTGCCGTCAGACGTCATCGAAACTCGGCTGTGGCTAGAAGAACATGTCTGGCTTTATGGCGTGCTCAAGTCCGATCGCAACGTCGGTCCGATCTTCCGATTTCCTGACCTGATCAGTGCCTGCGTCTCCCTGATCTTCTCCAGCCCCGAAGCGGCAAGGCAGGTCTTCGGTTTTCTCGGGACCGACCTCGTGGCCCGATCGCCCAACACGCCTCGCCGTCGGGAAGCCCTGTGGCGACCGCAGTACGACTTGCTCCTTGAGTTGCAGCGCTCACCCGCCAACCGGCACCCCAATCCGAAGTTTCAACTCGATCACTTGACCACCGCCTGCGTGGCGCTGTGTCAGCAGGCGGATGAGACCGGCGCCAGCGTCCTGCAACAAGCTCGCATCAACATGGCACAGCGCTTTCGTGCAGAACACGTCACGCAGACCCGCTGATGCCATCGGCCACCCAGCGCTCTGACCAGCACATGGCATGAAGAATCTCCAAGCGATTCACCTGCCCTGACCACGCCATGGCCGTCCAACCACGGCTGACCTGAACAAGACCTGGATCGGCACCGTGCCGGTCTCACCCAGTCAGTCCTGCCTTGCGAGGTGCATTGGCGGGCCCATCTGTCTTGTTGGGAGTGCGCCATGCAATGGGGTCTCTTGTCTGTATGTCTTGCGCCGCTGAGCCTGTCGGCACACGCCCAGGCTTGCTGGGATGAGGCGGCACAACGATATGGCGTTTCATCGCAACTGCTGTATGCCGTTGCCAAGGTCGAGTCGCACCTCAATCCCAAAGCGCTCAACCTCAGCCACCGCCAACGCACGGGCAGCTACGACATCGGGCTGATGCAGATCAACAGCTCGAACCTGCCTGCGCTGGCACGATTCGGCATCTCTGAGAGCGACCTGTACAGCCCCTGCACGAACATCCATGTGGGCGCCTGGCTGCTCGCCCAAACCCTGGCCAGGCAGGGCCTGAGCTGGGATGGTGTGGGGGCCTACAACGCCGCCTGCACCCAACTCAAGGGCACGGCCTGCCTGAACGCACGCAGGCGTTATGCCTGGAAGGTCTATCGGCAGTTGCCCGCCTCGGCAGTCCAGTCCGCACAGGCAACCGCAGTGCGGCCACAAAGGCGCTCAGACGCAAAGCTGCCCCTCTTCATCCTTGCCGCTCGGGTGTCGCCATGACACGCGTACAGGACATCGCCATGACCAGCGCCTCGGCAGCGGTGATTCTGTTTGCCCTCTCGTCTTGCACCCTGACCACCAAGCAGGGCCATTCGACTGCGACACCGCAAGCCAAGGCAAATGCCTCACACATCGCTCAATTTGAGCGTTGGCGGGAGGCGTACTTCGCTCAATGCATGACGCCCGATTGCCCCACCACCACGCCCAAAACACTGGCCGTGGCACCCGCAAGGTCACAGTCTTCGACGCAAAGTGAAGCTGGCCCGATTGAACTTGTCGTACCCATCAAGCCAGCCGAGACGGCCAAGCCCATTCCTTCGCGCAAGCCTCAGGTGTTGATCCTGGCGTTTGCAACCGACAGTGCAGTGCTGACCCCTGCACACCGGACTTTGCTGAACAACGCCGCCAGAGACCTGGGACGTGCCGGGCGCGTGCTCATCGTAGGACGCACCGACAACGTCGGCCCCGATGCGCCCAATCAGGCCATCGCGCTGGCACGGGCTGGTGCTGTTCGAGATCACATCAAGCGGGTCAGCCCCTCGCTACCAGATGACATCCGCATCGACGCCCGGGGCCTGTGCTGCTACGTCGCCAGCAATGACACACCCGAAGGCCGTGCTCGCAATCGTCGCGTTGAGGTCGTGTTCACGCCCCCATCCGATGACTCCCCAGCACATGCCAACGAACCTCGCTCATGAACCCTATTGCCCACCGCATCCCCCTCCTGAAACGTGCCTTCACGTTCGCAGGATCGCCCCCGCCTGCGTCAGGCCTTGACGCGCACCCCAGCCAGGAGATTCCCATGCGCACAGCCATCATCCATCCCTTCACCCCTGTTCGCCCCTCTGCCCAGTTGAACGGCCAGCAAAGCCGTCAATCAAACGACAGTGACGCCAACAAGCCCCCGCACAAGCGCTGGCGTGTGGCCTCGGCGCTGGCCATGCTCGCTCTGGGCTTGGGCCTGTCCATGCCCGGCTTCGCCCTTGACCTGGTGGCGTTCACGGGCATCACCGGGCCTATGACGTCCGCCCTGGCGCAGATCTCCGCACTGGGCCCCAGCGTCAAAGCCCTGGTCGGCTTCGTCGGTTTCGTGGTCGCACTGATCTCGCTGTCGGCCCTGCGCAATTTCGGGCCCGTGCTGTTCTACGTGGGCCTGGCCATCTTCGGTGCGGTAGGCCTGGTGATCGCCGGCGCGATCATGGGCGCGGTCGTCTGAGGTCAGCTCAAACCTGCAGGAGCCTGACATGCAAGCCGACACCTACATCCCCCGTCGCCTGGATGACCCCTGGAAGATCGGCTTCTGGGACATCGATGTGGCCGCCCCAGTGATCTTTTTCTTCTTTGTCGGCTACCTGGCGGGCACCAAGCTGGCCTTTGCGGCCTGCGCGGGTGCGGGGATCTTCCTGTCGCGGTGGATCGCGCGCATCAAAGCCGACAAGCACCAGGCCTTCGCAATGCATTGGCTGTACTGGCACCTGCCTCCCAGCCCCATGACCGCGATGCGCGCCACCCCGCCCTCCCACATCCGCCGCATGGTCGGCTGAGCCTGGAGCACGCCATGGACTTCGAGCGACTCAACAGCGACATCAAGGAAATGCGCCGCCGCAACCGCAGCCTGGGGCTCGCGGTGGGCGTGCTGTCGTCGGGCCATGTCGTGGCACTGCTCGTCATCCTCAACCTGATCGGCACAGTGCGCACGGTGGTCGTGCCACCCACGATCGACAAGACCTTCTGGGTCAGCCGAGACAAGGCCAGTGGCGAATACCTGGAGCAGATGGGTGGCTTCATGGCCTGGCTGGTGCTGGACGTCACACCCTCATCGATCGACTGGAAAAAAAACATCCTGCTCGGCTATGTGGAACCCGACCAATACGGCCCGCTCAAGACCCGGCAGGAGGTCGAGGCCGAGCGGCTCAAGCGCATCAACGCCAGCACGATGTTCATGCCGCAGCAGTTGGTGCCCAGCGAAGACAAGCAAAGCGTCGTGGTGCGTGGCCGACTGCGCACCCTGGTCAATGGCTTCGAAACCGCCAACGACCTCAAGGCCTACCTGATCGAGTTTAGTTTCAACGGGGCACGCATGCACCTCAAGACCTTCAAGGAGGTTCCCAATGCGAGCTGATTTCAAGCGATGCCAGCAGCCCTCCACTTCGCTGACAAGCCTGCTGCTGGCCATGGTGACAGCCGTTGGGATGGCAACGGCACCAAGCCTCGTCACCGCGCTTCAGTTGGTCGAAGCCCGCGACGGTGTCTCCGTTGAGGCCATGGTGTCGATCAAGGAGCCCACACGCATCCGCATCGATGGCGCGCCCATCACCGATGTGTTCGGCAACATCTATTCGAGCAACTGCGCCAACGGAACCCCGCCCCCCAACAACAGCCAGAACATTCCGACCATCAATCCCACGGGTGAATTGGTCCTCGAATGCGACAAGGACAAGGGCGAGGTCTACATCCGACCCGTGGGCAAGTCCACCAAGCCCATCAACCTGTTCGTCTCCAGTGCGAAGGCGACCTACACCCTGCTGCTGCATCGCTCGGACACCCCCGCAGACACCATCGTCATCCGGGATCCCAGTGCCAGGCTGCTGAAGCTGGACAACGCGAACCCAAATCCCTCGGGCATGTCATTGGGCACTTCGGCCAACCACATCCGAGCCATGAAGGCCTTGCTGGTGGCAATGGCCTCTGACCGGGTGCCTCCCGACGTGCGGGTCGAGGAGGTCAACCGCCTCGTCCCCCTGTGGCTCGAAGCGAGATTTTCCCTGATGCGTCGCTATGAAGGGCGAGGCCTGGTCGGCGAGAAATACCTGCTGCAAAACATCAGCCCGACCTTGATGGTGCTGGCCGAGCAGGAATTTGACCGCGAAGGTGCCCAGGTCATGGGCGTGTCGATCGAGAACCACAACCTGCAACCCGGAGAGGCCACGAATGTGTTCGTGATCCGGCAGGAGGCCACGCGATGAACACGCCTTTCGACCAAGCAGCCAATGGCAGCATCACCGGCTTGCCCGACCGCATCAAGGGGGCCGTGGGCAGTGCCCTTCAAAGGCTGTCTCCACGGCAACGCCAGTACGTCACCCTGGCCGCCATCCTGGTATGTGGTGTCGGCCTGCTGTGGCTGATCTTCGCCCTCACCGACACGCGCTCGCCCACCGCAGACGCCAAAACCAACGGCAGCGCGCAGCCTGCCACGGTCACCAACATCGGGGTGATGCCGCCGGGACAACAGGTCAACCCGGTAGACCAATGGGTGGGCACCGCAGGACGCAAGCTGGCGCAGTACGAGAACGAGCGCGATGAGCAGACCCGGCTCAACAAGGACAGGCAGGCGTTCGAGGCCCGCACCATGCAGCGCTTTGCCGAACTGGAGCAAAAACTCACCTCGGCCAGCCAGGCTGCCAGCATGCCCTCGGCACCCAACGCTGGGGCGGCGTCAAGCACGCCCGCTCCCCCAACGATGCCACCGGCATCCAGCCTGCCATCGCCACCACCTCCGGCGCCCACCGCCCCGCCTCCGGCAAAGCTTCCGGGGCAGAGCGTCAACATTCCTCCACCGCTGCCTTCCTTCGGAACATCGCCCGGCACATCGCTCGCAGGCGCCATGCCCCTCGGTGATCCAGGCGCGGCACCGCAGGACAGGCCTCTCGATGCCCCGGTATTGACACGCGTTTCTCTGGTGGACCGAGAAACGGCCAAGACCGCTGCAACAGGCGCCACGGCAAGCACCACAAACAATGCCACGCCCGGATCACTGTCAACGGCCGACACCCGCACCGTCTCGACCTTCCTGCCCGTCAGCTTCACGCGCGGCACCCTGCTTGGTGGCCTGGATGCCCCAACGGGCGGGCAGGCCCAGTCCAACCCACATCCTGTCCTGATCCGGCTCTCGGACAACTCCGTCCTGCCCAACCGCTTTCGGGGGGAATACCGCGACTGCTTCGTGATCGCGGCAGGCTACGGCGACATCAGCTCGGAGCGGGCCTATCTGCGCACCGAGAACCTGTCCTGCGTACGCCCGGACGGCGCCACGCTGGAAGTCAAGATCCAGGGCAGCGTCTATGGCGAAGACGGCAAGGTGGGCATGCGCGGGCGACTGGTCACCAAGCAAGGCCAGATGCTGGCCAATGCCCTGCTGGCAGGCGTGGTCAGTGGCATCGGCCAGGGCCTGGCGACTTCATCGACCACCTACAGCACCTCGGCCCTGGGCACGATCGCCAGCAGCGGTGGCAGCACCTCCGACGCCTACAGAGCAGGCATCGGCACTGGTGTCGGCAAGGCCCTGGACCGGCTGGCGCAGTACTACATCAAGCTCGCCGAAAACACCTTCCCGGTGATTGAAATCGATGCCAGCCGAGAGGTCGATGTGGTGATCACCAAGGGCGTGCGCATCGACGTGCCCATGTCGGCCAACGCGTACACCAGCACCAGCGGTACCCCCTCCAGCACGCTGGCGCGCTCGGCTGAGCCCGCCCCCGAAGACCGCTACCTGAAAGCCGCCAATGATGACAACTACTGACATGCGCCCGCCACTGCGAAGCAGGCTCCAGGCCGTGACGTTGATCTGGGCACTGTTCACGATGCTGGTCAATGGCATCGCCTGGGCGGGCGCTCCGCCATCTGAAGAGGCCCGCCTCCTGGCCGCACTCAGGAAGGCCAACCCCAGCACGCGCTTCACCCAGGTACTGCGCTCGCCCATTGGCGGGCTGTACGAAGTCTGGATGAACGGGAACGTGGCCTATGTGTCGGCCCGCCAACCGCGCTACTTCGTGTTCGGCCATGTCTTTGACACACAGACCATGACCGACATCACCGGGCCACGAATGGCCCTGGCGGCCAAGCAGAGCGCAATGGCTCCCGCTGCACCTACCGCAACAACGTCAGCACCGACGTCCGCACCGATTGCCTTTGACCAACTGCCACTGGCAGACGCCATCAAGACCGTGCGGGGCAACGGCCAGCGGCAGATCGCCGTTTTCAGCGACCCGGGCTGCGGCTACTGCAAGCAACTGGAGCCGGAGTTGGCCCGGATCGACAACGTCACGGTCTACACCTTCATGCTGCCCTTTCAGGGTGAGGTAAAGCCCATCGCACTCTGGTGCGCCCCGGACCGGGCTCAAGCCTGGCAGCGCTACATGGTGCAGGGCGATGCCACCGCGATCAATGCCCCAGGGCGATGCGATCACCCCATGGCCCGCAACCTGGCTTTGGCGCAGCGCATTGGTGTTCAAGCCACGCCCACCCTGATCTGGGCAGATGGCAGCCGCACCGAAGGCTACGTCGATCACCAGGTGATCCAGGCTCGCCTGAAACCGGCCACCTCGGAGGTTCAGCCATGAACGCCCACGGTCACCTCGCCACCCGCGCCCACCTCGTGCGCCTGATCTGGCTTCTGGCTTGCTTGCTGCTGAGCTTGTCGGGCTGCATGAACCTCTCTGGCCTGGGCGGCAGCTCCGATTACGCGTGCAAAGCCCCGGACGGGGTGACTTGCACCTCGGTGTCGGGCACCTATGCCAACGCCGTTCAGGACAACCTGCCCGCCCAGGTGGCCAAGCGCCGCATGGCCGCCAAATCCAATGGCGAGCCAGGTACCAATCCCGCACCCGGGTCGCCACAGCCTCGCCTTGCACCAGCGCGGGCGTCCGCCCAAGCCACTGTCCCGCCCGTGGCGCAGTCCCCCAGCCTGGCGCTGCCCCTGCGCTCATCGGCCCGGATCCTGAGGCTGTGGTTCAAGCCCTGGGAAGACGCCGACCGCGACCTCTACGACCAGGGCTATGTCTATGTCCAGATCGATGCGGGTCAGTGGCTGATCGACCACGCACAGCGCCAAATCCGAGACGCCTATGCGCCCATACGACCTCCGATGGGTGCCCCCGTCAAACCCGCCACGCCAGAACAGAGCACCTCGCCCGGGCGGCCCGCTGGCCAGCAGCGCCAGTCGCCGTACACCCCGGACAACCCAGACACAGGGCCCCTGCTGCCGCCCACCGACAGCCCTGACCCCAGCAACTGAACTGCCCTCAAAGGTTGCGCCATGCCTACCTCCTCAGTCACAGACACCTCAACAGTCACGACAGCAGCCAGCGTCTCCATGGACGCGGCCCGTACCGTGCGCAGGCCCGCCCGCCCAGGCCTGTTCGAGGCCATGGGCCTGGGCGCGCCGCCTGACACACCGGCAGAGCAATTCGCCGCGTGGCTACCCTACTCCGCCTACCTCGCAGACGAAAAAATCTTCGTCAATCGCGATTGCCTGGGCTTCATGCTGGAGGTCATGCCGCAGTCGGGCGCAGATGAACGCATGGCCGAGGTGCTGATCTCGCTGTACGCAAACTGCCCGACGGGCGCGGGCATCCAGTTCCACCTGTTCGCCTCACCTCACGTGCGCGGTCAGTTGCGCCGCTATGCCAACTTGCGAGTCGAAGACGAGGACCAGGCTGATAAGGCCAAGCATTGGGGGCGACCTGCCCGCAACGACAACCTCTTCCACACCCTGGCCCGCCAACGCGTAGGCCACCTGCTGCGCGGCGCGCAATCCTCGCTGACCTCTGGCTTTCACTACACGATCCGGGACTTCCGCCTGATGCTCAGCGTCACCCTGCCCGGTGACGCTCAGGACATGACCAGGCGCGAAGAGGTGATGGCCCAGCGCGAGTCCATGGCCTCCACGCTGCGTTCGGCCTCCCTGCCCAACCGCGTCTGCGATGCCGCTGACCTGATCAACTGGTGCGCGCTGTTCACCAACCCTGACCGCATCTCGCAGACCGACGCTCCTGACCTGCACTATGACGACGGACGCGAATTGCGCGACCAGATCATCGACTTCGACACCATCCAGGATCCCACCCCCAGCGGCCTGCGCCTGTGGAAGGAGACCGGATCGGACGAACTGGAGGCGCGCTTTTACTCCATCAAGTCCTTCCCGGAGCGCTTCGCCCTTTGGCAGATGGGCTCGCTGATCGGCGACCTGATGCAGCCCGCTCTGCAGTACAGCGCGCCCTTCTTGCTGACCATGGGCGTGCATGTGCTCGACCCTAATGCCACCAAGGCCACGGTCACCGCCAACCATGTGCGCGCCACGCAGAACGCCAAAAGCAAGATGGCCGACGTGATGCCGGACGTGGGCAAGAAGCTGCAGGACTGGACCGCCGCAGCCCAGGCCATCGACACCGGTGGCAGCCTGGTCAGCCTGTACCACCAGTTGGCCATCTTCTCGCCACCGCGCAAGGCGGTGGCGGCCCACGAAGCGGCCAACGCCATCTGGCGTGGCCGGGGCTTTCAGCTCAATGCTGATGTGTACATGCACCGCCAGGCGCTGCTGGCCAGCCTGCCCATGACCCTCACGCCGCGCTTCCATGGCGACCTGGCCAAGATGCGTCGCGTGTCGCGCAAGACCATGGCCAACGCCATCCACCTCGCCCCGTTGATTGCGGAGTGGCGCGGCACACGCACACCCGCCCTGGTGTTCGGCGGGCGCCGTGGGCAGTTGATGACCCTGGACATCTTCGACAACGACCTGGGCAACTACAACTTCGCCATCATCGGCGCGCCGGGTTCGGGTAAGTCGGTGCTGATGAACGAGATGGCCTGGTCCTACCGGGCCATCGACGCCAAGGTCTGGATGCTGGACCTGGGCCGCTCCTTCGAGAAACTGTGCCGCAAGGCCAAGGGCACCTACATCGAGTTCCGTCCCGATGTGGACATCTGCCTGAACCCCTTCACCAACATCGTTGACATCCACGAGGACATCGACATGCTGGTGCCGGCCATCTCCAAGATGTGCTCCATGCAGCACACGCTGGAAGAGGTGCAGTACAAGGCCATCTCGGCCATGGTGCTCAAGCTGTTCGCCGAGCACGGCAACGACCTGACCATCACGGCGCTGCGCGAGGCATTCAAGACCGGCAACATCGAAGCCCTGGGCCTGGTCAACGACCAGCGCATCAAGGACCTGGCCGTGATGCTCAACCCCTACACCCGAGGCGGCCAGTACGAGCGCTTCTTCGAGGGTCCCAGCAACGTCGATTTCAGCAACGACTTCATCGTCATCGAAAACGAGGAACTCAAGCGCCGCCCCGACCTGCACGCCGTCGTCAACATCCTGCTGCTGCACCAGATCACTGGCGAGATGTACCTCAGCCGCAACCGGCGCAAGGTGCTGTTCATTGATGAGCTCAAGCAGCAACTGGGCGACATCGGGGCCGATGACCCCGTCAAGGCCGCTGTGATCGAAGAAGCGGCCCGCCGGGCCCGCAAATACGGCGGGGCCTTGGGCACGGCAACTCAGAGCGCTGACGACTTCTATGGCTCGGCCCAGATGGAAGCCGCGTTCAACTGCTCGGACTGGGTGTTTCTGTTGCGCCAGAAGCCCGAATCCATCGAGATGCTGGACCGCAAGGGCCGCCTGACCATGGATGAGCCCAAGAAGCGCTTGTTGAACTCACTGAGGACCGAGGCGGGCGTGTACTCCGAGCTGTACATCTCCTCCCCGGTGGGCGAAGGCGTGGCACGCAACATCCTGGATCCAGCCACACACCTGCTGTTTTCCAACAAGCTGGAGGACAACGCGCCCATCGACGAGCTGCGTGCGCAAGGCCTGAGCATCGATGCCGCCATCACCGAACTGCTGCGGCGCCGGGGGCACACCGTATGAAAGCCCCTGATTTCATCCCTGCCCTGGTGCAACTGCTGCTCACCCTGATCGTGGTCGCTGCCGCCTTGCTGCTCTATGACCGCACGGTGGTCCGCCCAGCGCTGCGCATCGGCATGGTCGATGTGGCCGAGGTGTACCGGCAAAAGGAAGCCGCGTTCACACAACTGCTCACCAAGGCGGGCTCGGAAGACGATCGGCAAAAAGCCATGCTGATGGCACGCACGTTCGCCCAACGCCTGCCCATTGCGCTGGAGGAATTGCCCCGCGACTGCGCATGCCTGGTGGTGCTCAAAGGCGCTGTCGCGGGGCCGACACCCCATACCGTGGATCTGACGGCCCAGTTGCGCCAGAAAGTGGGGATGCCATGACCTTGCAGATCGTCCGCATCCCGCCGCCCTTGCCCTGGCCTGTGCGCCGCTATCGCCAAGCCCGGCAATCCTGTTCCGAGCAACTGGCCCACATGCGTCGCCGCTGGTACCTCTACCTCCCCGTGTTCGCCATCTGGGCGCTGGCCTATGTCCGGCTGTTCCTGGATCCCACCCCGCGCCTGCCCATTGTCTTCAACTGGACGCCCAGCCTACCTTACCGTGTGGCCTATCGGGTGACCTGGACACAGTCTGCGCCGCCCACCTTGCACCGTGGTGACTACATCCTGTTCGCCTTCGCTGGCGATGCTCAGCAGCTCTACCCGGGGCTACGCGGCCAGCCCTTTTTCAAGATGGTCAGGGGCCTGCCTGGTGACACCGTCACTGTCCAAGACCGCAGGGTGTTGATCAACGGCGAGGCGGTGGGGCATGCCAAGTCTCAGACCTTTGACCACCGTGCGCTTGATCCCATTCAGCCCACGGTGATCCCACCGGGCAGCTACTACGTCCAGGGCAGCAGCCCCGACAGCTTTGATTCGCGCTACCGCAGCAGCGGTCTGGTTCGCGCCGAGCAGGTCATCGGGCTCGTGCGGCCCCTGTTCTGAGGAACATGACATGCAAGCCCGTCCAAGCCAACGCCAGCGACACTGCAACGGCCGCAATGACGTGCGCCACTCGGCGCCTCGCTTGATCCTGTGCATCTGGATCGCTGGTTTGGCATCTGCAGCCCACGTTCAGGCCCAGACCGCGACCAAGAGGTCGCCCCAGCAACTGGCCGAAAGTCTCGCCCACAGCAGTCCAGCCACTCAAAGCTCCAGCACGCCTGCGTCCACGCCAGACGACGTGCCTCTGGAGGACTACCTGGCACTGCTGGCGCAAATCTCGCCTGCCGCGCGCGACGGCGCTCAAGCCTACTTGCGCGCGTTCGCGCAACGCTGCGGGCGGCCCCTCACCGCGTTGGCGTTGCGCAAGGCCATTGCCCAGGGCAGCGGTGACCCAGTCCTCATGGGCATGGTCAGCGCCAGCCACCCCAGCCAGTTGGCGCAGCGAGAAGCCCTGCTGAGCCAACTCACTCAACGCATCCGTTGCGACGGTCAGGGTCAGCCATGAAACTCCGGAGCCCACAACTGACGGCAATGGCCTGCCTGGTGAGCATGGCATGCGCAGGTGTGGGCTCATGCGCTTGGGGCGTGGACCTGGGCAGCATCGGTCCGACCTACCCGATCAGCGAAGCCAACCTGCTGGAGTTCATTGCGCAACGCCTGCGAGACAAGCAAGCCAGCGGTGAATTGGATCGCCTACAGGCACAAGCCCGTGAACGAGGCATTCAGGCCGTGCGCCAGCCACAGCCCGTGGCCGGTTTGCGCACCACGCAACAGCCGCGCACCTTCTACTTCGACCCTAGCTTCACGCTGGATCGCAACATCCTGGATCCCCAGGGGCACCTGATGTTTGCTGCTGGCTCGCGCCACAACCCGCTGGACGTGGTGTCCCTTTCCAGACACCTGCTGTTCTTCGATGCCCGTGATGCACGGCAGGTGAGCCGCGCTCGGGAGTTGATCCAGCGCTACCGGGGCCAGGTCAAGGCGATCCTGACAGCTGGCTCCTACCTGGACCTGATGAAAGCCTGGCGCACGCCGGTTTACTACGACCAGCAAGGCGTGCTGACCCGGCGCCTGGGCATCGCACAGGTGCCCGCCCTGGTCTCGCAGGAAGGCAAGCGACTGCGCGTGGACGAGCTGGAGGTGACGCCATGACCCGGACCACGCCAAACGCCAGATTGCGTCAGTCGTGGGATCACATCGCGGCGATCCTCCTGATCGGGCTGTTTGCCTTGATCAGCCAGCACAGCCACGCGGCGGGCATCGCCACCTGCACTGGCAAGTTCCCCAACCCCGTCACCGACATCTGCTGGAGTTGCATCCTGCCCATCAGCCTGGGCAGCATCCCCATTGCCAACTTCGGCGGCCAGGAAGACATTGCCAACCCGGGCAGCCCTGTGTGCAGTTGCGGCGTGAACCCGGTCATCGGTTTGTCGATCGGCTTTTGGGAACCGGCTCGCCATGTCGAGGTGGTCCGCAAGCCGTTTTGCCTGACCTCACTGGGCGGCATCGATCTGAACCCGGGCCTACCCGCCCCGGAAGCCGCACGCTTCACCCACGCTGAAGGCGACGGCGATGGCGGCAGCTTCTACCAGGCCCATTTCTATGTGAACCCGATGCTGTACTGGCTGGAAGTGGTGACCGACTTTCCCTGCCTGGAAAAGGGCAGCTTCGATCTGGCCTATCTCACCGAGGTCGATCCGCTGTGGAACGACGACGAGTTGACCCTGATCCTCAACCCCGACGCGGTGTTGTTCGCCAACCCCATCGCGATCGCCGCGTGCGCCGCCGATTGCGTGGCCGCCTCACTGGGCTTTGGCATCAAGGAATTGTTCTGGTGCGCAGGATGCCAGGGCGGCATTTACCCGCTGGACGGCCAGGTGCCCTACCACTTGGGCGGTGTTCGCACAGCCGTTCTGCTGGCCCAGCGCCTGACCGCCAAGATGCACCGCGAGTTGATCGCCTGGGGATGGCATGGCACGCCCGGCCTGTGTGGCCCCTACTTCGAGCCCGTCATGGACAAGACGGCCTACAAGACACAACTCACCTACCCCATCCCCAACGCCGAAAAGGACGGCGGCAGGTGCTGCCAGCCTTTCGGGCGCAGCACCGTGATCTGGGGGGCCGGCAAGGAATACCCGGTGCGCGGCGAAGACTTCGCCTTCATGTTGTTTCGCAAAAGGAACTGCTGTGTCGGCTTCTGACTTCCATCAACCTTCACGCTGGGGCTTCGGTCTTGGCCTGTCCATGCTGCTTGCGCTGCACGCGCAGGCCCAGACCACGCCGGTCATCACCGAAGCAGACATGGCTCGGGCCAGGCGCGCGCAACCCACCATCACGGAGCAGGACATCGAGCGCGCGCAGAAAGCGCACGGCGTGCCCAGCGCCGCTGACTTGGAACGTGTGCCCAACACAGCGGGACCTCGAATTGACGCGCTACCGAAGCCTCAAGTCAAAGCGCCTGTGGACCTCGAAGCGCTGTCCAAAGCCTACGCCCTGCAGATGAAAACCGCCCAGCCCCCCGGCACCGGGGTGGGCAAGGACATGAGTGGTGGCCCGATCCTGATGGTGTTCATCAGCCTGTCGATGCCCGAGGCCACGCTCAAGAGACTGGTCAGCCAAGCGGCACGTGCCAAGGCATCCCTGCTGATCAGAGGCCTGCTAAATGGCTCCCTGCGCGACACCGTTGCGCGAACACAGGCATTGTTGGCAGGTCAGTCGGTGGCCTTCCAGATCGACCCGCAAGCTTTCGAGCGCTACGCCATCACACAGGTACCCAGTTTTGTGCTGGTGCGTGAGGGCGCTGACGGCACGCCCTGTGGTGATGGTGGTCGAGGCAGTTGTGCGCCGCCCAATGACTATGTCCGCCTGGCCGGAGACGTGAGCCTGGACTACGCCTTGGGCCACATTCAGCACCGCACACCCCGCTTCAGCAAGGATGTCGGCGCCTTCATCCAACGGCTAAAGGGTTAGGGATCGTCATGCTGCGCCGACTCGTCACCTGCTTCACCCTCTGGTGCTTCGTCACGGCGCAGACGATGGCACTGGCTGGGCCACACGAAGAAGGCACCGCCGCCGGTCAAGCGGCCAACCCGGTGATTCGGGGCACGGTCAGCACCCCCAATGCAACGGCCAATGTGCCGGGATACACCCGCACGCCCGCTGAGGCGGCCTACTACGGCCAACCTAGCTTGTCAGGCCCGGCCAACGCGCGCCTCACTGCCTGCACCAGCACGCCCGATGACCCGGTGTGCCAGGCCCAACGCGGCGCGCTCAACTCGGCCAACACGCCACGCCCTGCCATTTCGCCCTACGACCCCGCAGTCATGGGCGCGCGGGACATCGCCGCAAACCCGTCTCTCGCCCTTGGCAGCCTCTCCTCCTACTACAGCGGCTGCGCCACCGCCGACGTCACCACACCAGCAGGCGCGGTCACCAAACAGTGCCAACGCTACAACGGTGTGGGCAACTACGCCACCCGGCGGGATCTGACGGTGCAAGTCGAACTCGTCCCCAGTTGCACAGCTGGCGACTGGTTTGCGCATGGTCAAGCCAATCGCAACGGTGCCGACTACATGGTGGCCGAGGCCCAGTGCCGCATCCGCACCGACCAGTTGCAACAATTTCGCTTCTATGCGGCAGGTGGCAACGGCGCCTGCATCGGGTGGCAAAACCTCGAACTGCCCAGCACGCCAGCTACGCAACCCGCGTTCGTCACCGACCTCTCACCACACTGGGGTGGCCATTGCTGGCGCCCCTTCAAGGTGGTCATGATGCCTGGATCCGGCTGTTCATCTGGCCAGTGCAACTACAACTTCCAGTTCGGCACGCCGGTCTATGCCTGCCCGACCGGCACCGTGCGCGGCGACCAGTTGCAGGCCTACTGGTCCAGCCGCGTTCAATCTTCGGGGCCGGCTGATCGCTGCTTCACGCTCACCATGCCCCGCCCCCGCATGGGCTGTGACAGCGGCCCCTCTATCGTGGTCAGCCGCACAGAGACCCGCTGCGCTCAGGATGCGGGCGCGGCCAGCCTGGTCGGCGCTTCTGGCTGGAGCATCCCCTTGTCTTTCCAGCAGCCCACCATGAACCACATCGAAACCGATGTCTGGGATGACAAGAGCGCCCCACTCGAAGCAGGCGGACGCTGCACCGTCACCACAGCCGACAGGTGCGTGGATGGCCCCGCCACCAAGGTGATCGATGGCCGAGTCGTCACCCGCGCTTGTTGGTCCTACGAGCGCACCCTGTCTTGCACATCCGGTGCCCCCACAGACGAATGCGCCCCCTTGCTGAGCCAAGGCTGCACGCTGGGAAGCAGCACATGCAAGCAAACCAACGCTGCCACAGGCATGTGCGAGGTCTACCAGGACAGCTACACCTGCCCGGCCAGCGCCCAAACGATCACGACAGCAACCAACTGCCCATCCAATGTCTTTTGTCTGGGTGACAGTTGCTTCAACACGAGCTACACGAACGACGCGGACTTTGCCCGCTCCATGTCGATGCTGGAAGCCGCCCGAGAAGCCGGTGTGTACCTGGACACCAAGCTGATGCAGGTTTTCAAGGGCGAAGGCAACCACTGCCGAGACCGGCTGTTCAAAGATTGTTGCGACTCGGACAGCGCTGGCGCTGGGATGAGCAACCAGAGCACCTTCGGTGTGGGCTCACGCCTGGTCTACGACGTGCTGATGAACTCCGAGAACCGGGAGTTCATCTACCAGGGCATGTCCGCACTGCTCACCAGCGGCGGCTTCAGCGGCTCCTTCACCAGTTACGGCGTCACCGTGGCCGTCAACGGCACCGCTCTGCCCGCCGGATCGTCGGTGCTCTATGCAGGCGACAGCATGGTGGTCGCGTTCGACCCCTGGTCGCTGGCCATCGCTGTGTTGATCTACATCGTCATGTCGATGATGTCCTGCAATGAAGAAGAGGGCAAGCTGGCCATGAGAGAAGGCGCGGGGCTGTGCCACGCCACGGGGTCATGGTGCTCATCGTGTCTTCGCGTTCTTGGTGCCTGCGTGTCGTGCCTGGAGCACACCACAGGCAAATGCTGCTTCAACAGCAAACTCGCCCGGATAGTCAATGAGCAGGGGCGCATGCAGATTGGCAAGGGCTGGGGCAGCGGCCAGAACCCGGACTGCTCGGGCTTCACCATCCCTCAGCTGCAAAGCCTGGACTTCGCAGCGATGGACCTCACCGAGTTCTACGCCTCCATCGTGCCCAACATCCCGAACCTGGGTGCCATCCAAAGCGGCAACAGCGCCAAGGTGCCCAACTGTTACTACGGACAGGGGCGTTGCCAATGACACAGCATCTCAGGACACCGATCAAGTTCAATGCCATCACGGCGATGGCGATGGCATTTGCATTGACTTGCCAAGCACAAACACAAACGCAAACGCCTGAGCGATCGCCCGATCCGTTCGTCGGTCGCATGCCTGTCAAGGACGCCAGGGTGCTGATGGTGATGGCACTGCAAGCGCCAGACGGACAGGCGCACGGCACGCTGACAGGCGAATCTGCCGACGCCATCAGCCAGCGCTTCAAGGCCAACACCCCCATCTCCATCGACGTCACCACCGACAAGCGCTACCGCCAGCCTGGTTGCAGCCGCCTGAAGGTGACCTTCTGGCAAGACGGTGTCTGGTTGCCTGGTGCCCAGGCCCCTCGCAAACAATCCATCGAGTTCGGGATCAACTACTGCCTCGATGGCTTGCCGCCCAAGTCGCTGCAATGAGGAGATTGACATGCCTCGCCCATCTCGCCCGTCATGGGCGTCTCGCTCAGGTCTTTTCAGACTCCTTGCCAGCATAGCCCTCCTCGCCTTCGCTTGCCTCAACGCAGCGCCCGAGGCACAAGCGCAAGCCTCGTCCAAGCTGGACGAGCCCATTGCCGCGCCTTACTGGTCAGATGCATGGCGAGGATGGCACTTCTACGAAGACCCCGAACCCGAGGTACGCGACACACCTGAGGCTCAACCCAAGACTCCCGCCCTGCCACCGCCCACGTCACCAGCGGCCCCGACACCATCAACCCGCCCGGCCAGAGCGCCAGAGTTGGTCGAATTCGAGCGACTGCAAAAGGCTGTCGAGTCCTACCGCAACATTGCGATCATGCGGCCGACCGAGGCCAATGTGCGCCGCTACATGGAACTGGAGGCCAAGGTTGTGGCCAGAGCGTCCTACTTCGCCGACGTCGCCCAGCGCGTCGCCTGGGCCACACCGGAGCTGGACCCCACCGTACATGGCCGCCCAGTCAACGCCAAGGCGCTGGAGGTGTTCGACCGGGACCAGTTGCTCAGCCGTTCCCAGTCCATCACCTCACAGGGCAAGGACCACGTCCTGTTCTTCTTCTTCCGCAGTGACTGCCCGTACTGCCACGCCTTCGCCCCCACGCTGACGGCCTTCGAGGCGCGCCACGGCATCAAGGTGGTGGCCATCAGCGTGGATGGCGGCCCCATGCCTGGCTTTGCAGATGCCCGAGCCGACAACGGCATCGCCAACACCCTGAAGGTCACCCAGGTGCCAGCGGTGTTTCTCGCCCAGCCCTACACCGGGCAAATCACACCCATTGGCTTTGGCGTGCTGTCCGAATCCGAGTTGCTGGAGCGCATCACCACGGTGAGCACACCTGCTGCCCAGGCCATGTTGCCCAGCGTGAACAGGCAAGTCGTTCTTCAATAGGAGCAGATCATGATTCAGACACCCACGCCGACGGCACCACTCTGGAGACGACTAGTCGCCACCCTGATGGCCGTGCTGGTCATCGCATCGCCGCTGCCTCTGCACGCCGGGGACCTCAATGCCGAAGTGAACAGCATGTTCAACAACCTGGGGGCCATTGGCAACTACACCGCACCTGGCGCCTTCCGTGGTCAGACCATGAACACCTACACCGGCGGCAGTCTGTTCATGCGCTCCCCCAACAAGGTGTACCAACTCGCCGCCATTCAGTTCCCCAGCGCCAAGGCGGGCTGCGGTGGCATCGATGTGTTCGGCGGATCGTTCTCGCACATCTCGGCCACCGAGTTCAAGAACATGCTCAAGAACATCACCGCTGCCCTACCGGGCATCGCCTTTCAACTTGCACTGGAAGCCGTCTCACCACTCCTGGGTGGCTTGAGCAAATGGGCCAAGGGTCTGGAGACCTGGATCAACAACGCCCGCATCAACTCCTGCGAAACAGCCAAAGCCATCGTCAGCACGGCGGCCGAGGCCACGGGGTACAGCTCGCAGGAGACCTGCGCCGACCTCGCCATCGAGATGGGCATGGAAAGCGACCGTGACGCTGCACGCAGGCGTTGCGCTTCCGACCGGCCCAGCATCCTCGCTTCGGCCCGCACCTCAGGCGATGCCAACGTGCGCAACAAGGCGCCCTTCGTGGGCAACCTGACCTGGAAGGCCCTGAAGTACACCGGGGTCTCCCTGGACGATCAGGAGCGTGAACTGATCATGAGCATGGTGGGCACCGTCATCTACCACCCGGAAGAAGCCGCCCGCGACCCGGAACCCATCGCCGCCACACTCACCTCGATCAGCCAGTTGCTCTATGGGCAAAGTGCTGGCGCTGGCGTGAACGTCACCCAGCACCTGCTCAAGTGCAATGACTACGTGAACTGTGATGCCGTGACCCTCAACACCACCTACACACACACGCCATTCACTGCCAAAGTCGAGGCACTGATGCGCTCCATCGCGGAAAAAATCGCCACCCGGACCGCCATTCCCAACAACTCGGCAGAAGTCGGCTTCGTCAACCAGACCACCGAACCGGTCTACAAAATGCTGTCGGTGGGCGCAACCATCCCAGGATCGGGCCTGGCAGACAGCCTCATCGCCCAATACCGCGACGTGATCGCAGCGGACTATGCCTATGTGTTCCTGGAGCGCAATCTGCGCGTCGGCTTGGCTGCGCTCGACAAGGACTATCAACTGCAAAAGACACAGCGCGAACAGGCGGTCCAGATTCGTCAACGCGCCCTGGTCATGCTGCAGCAACTCTCTCAAGAGAAGAACCTCCTGTATCAGAAGGTCGGCTCTTACCGAGCTGTCTCCAGCCACCTGGAACAGTTGGAGCGGCAATTGCGATCCAGCATGCCGCAGCACGTGATGGACATGCTTGGGCAGCAGGCTGCTTACATGGCTCGTTGACCTTCACCGACCACAGGGGATGCCATGTGGGAGATCTACGCTTACCAGAACGCGGACAGCCTGTTCGGCGTCTTCAATGCAGCAGCGGCCATCCACGCCTCGGGCGACTACATGTCGGCCGTTGCCGCCGTCGCTTTCTGCGGCTTCGTGGCCGCCCTGATCGCCTACGCCTTTGCCCCTGAGAAGCTGCAAGGCTGGAAGTGGCTGGGCACAGTGCTGCTGGTGTTCTCCATCCTGATCCTGCCCAGGGCCACCGTGGGCATCGTGGACAAGACAGGCGGAGCCCCGGTCAAGGTCGTGGCCAACGTGCCCTTCGGCATGGTCATGCTCGGCAGCATCACCAGCACCATTGGCCACACCCTGACAAGCCTGTTCGAAACCGCCTTCCAGACCATTCCCGGCCCAGGCGCCTTGCCCAGCGAACTCACCTACGAGAAGAACGGCCTGATGTTTGGCAACCGGCTGATCAGGAGCACCAGCAAGGTGACATTCCAGGATCCCAACTTCCGCACCGACCTGATCAACTTCATCCACAACTGCACGATGTATGACCTCATCGACGGCACGATTGGTCCTGCCGTGTTCTCGACATCCGCAGATGTCTGGTCCCTCATGGCCACGCCCAATCCTGCGCGCTTCAGCACGGTCACCAGCGCTGCGGGCATCGATGTGGACACCTGCCCCAACATCTACACAAACCTCAATGGCCGACTGCCAGTGCAGATCAACCAGATTCAGGGCCGCCTGGCCTTCCAGTTGAACCCCACCCTGCCTGGTGCTGCTGCCGCAGCCGTCATCGCCAACCAGATTCAGCAGGCGTACATCAAGAACAACATCGCCAATGCGGCCACCACCGCTGCCGACCTGATCCGCCAAAGCGCCATGCTCAATGCGATCAACGACACCAGCACCATCGTCGGACAGAAGGTCAACGATCCAGCGGCCATGGTGCTGGCCGTTGGCCGGGCACAAGCCGTCGCCCAGCAGAACGCCGCGTGGATCAACAACGGCAAGGTGGCCGAGCAAGCCCTGCCCGTGTTCCGCAACGTCATTGAAGCGCTCACCTACGCATTGTTCCCCTTGATGGTGCTGCTCTTGCTGCTGACCAGTGGGCGCGACACGATGCTGGCCTTCAAAGGCTACGCAGCCATCCTGATCTGGATCCAGCTGTGGCCCCCGCTGTACGCGGTGCTGAACTACATGGCGTCCATCTATGCGGCTTACGATCTGGCTGCGGCTTCGGACATCGGCTCGGGCACCAAGGCCCTGTCTTTGCAAACCGCCTCGACGATCTATTCGGGCTCCATCGCGGGTGAGGCTGTTGTGGGCTACCTCGCAATCAGCATTCCTATCATTGCCTGGGCGGCTTTGAAGAAGATGGAGGGTGTCGGGACCGCCCTGGTGGGTGGTTTGTCCGGCCTGCAAAGCATGCTGACCGGCAGCACAGCATCTGCTGCCACCGGCAACATGAACATGGGCAACGTCACCATGGACCAGGCACAACTGGCCCCGAACCGAACCTCGGCGTTCATGAGCAGTTGGCAAAATGACCTCAGTGGCAACACCTTTTCGTCGAACAGCCTGACCGGGCGAACTGCCGTCAGCTTGCTGCGCAACCAGGGGTTTGCTTCGCGGGTGGTGTCCATGCGGGTGTCTGAACAGGACGTGTCCGACGCGAGTCGGCAGGTCACTGCAGCACGCAGCGAAGCCTTGGCTGCCAGTTCAGATCGATCCGCAGCCCTCTCCGAAGCATTCACGCGAGGACTGAGCAGTCTTCGCTCTGGCCGCAGCAGCAGCGGATCCACGTCCAGCAGCTTCGAGCAATTTGGAGAAACACTCAATCGCCTGGACCAGATCTCCAAGGGCATCGCTGACAGCACAGGGCTTTCACAGTCTCAGGTAGCGCGCATCGCATTTGGTGCGTCTGGACATGTGGGCGTTGACGGGCGCTTCGCCGGCGCAAAAGCCAACGCCAGCGCTGACAAGAGCTACCTGTCGGGCCTATCCGCCGATGAACGCAAGGTGCTGAGCAGTCTGACCAGCGAGCAAATAGCCGACTTCAAGCAATTCGGCGACCGCGTCTCCCGAGATTCGAGCTTCATCAACACCATCAGCAGCGACTCCCGAGAGGCCCGGGACACTGCATCCAGGCTCATGAACACGGCCACGCGATCTGAACGTGCGGAGGCGAGCCTTGCTGAACGCACCGCACTGTCAGAGCGCCTAACCTCCGCGTATGAAAAGGGCGAAACCATCTCCATCGACATTGCGCAGGATCCACACAACCTGGAAATGTTCACTCGCTATGCAGAACAATACGGGGGCGACAGCAAAGCGGCTCAGGCCTTGATGGCCTCAGAACTGGCAAGGCAGTCACTCAAGCCCAATCGGGTGTTCTCCGATGGCACAGCATTGCCATCTTCGTTTGAGGACGTTCAAGTTCAACACCGACAAGAAAAGGCCGACACGGCGTTGAATCCGGCGCTCGATGATCGCCATCGAAGCAATGATCGACAGGTGTCTCGCTTCGGCAAGTCTGCGCGTGCAGGCCAACCAGCCCCCGCCCCTGAGCCCTCATCGACAAGACAAGAGGTTCAGGCCAGAGGCACAGAGGTTCGATCACAGGCAAAGGCGGATCAAACCGGTTTCGATGCCAAGGCAGAGATTGTCAAGAACGAAGATGGAACTCTGGCATCCAAAAGATCGTTGCTAAAGCGGTCTGGCAAGCAAGTCGTCAAGGACGCTGGAGCAACCACCGAAAACGCCGCAGACGTTGTGAAAGATCTTCTCAAAAAATAGTCAGGCCGAATCATCATGCGTGCCGTTCGCGTTCAAGTCTCTTTCTGGTGGTTTCATGAAAGGCGGATGCCCTTTGTCGCGCCAGTAATTTGCAGCTAGATCCTCCGACGTCACTCCCATCCCAGGGATCGGATCGGCGTCCCGCTTTGAGTTCCGCCCCCTTCCGCCAACGCGAGTCAATGCACCACCAAGAGCCGCGCCAAAGAGCATCCCGATACAGCTCATGACCACCATCGTTCCCCAATCATCCATTGCGGCGGAAAACAGGCCAACCAGACCACCTAAAGCGATGAAGCCGAAGAAGATTGGTTTCTGCATGTTGGCACCTCACACCGATCAGCCTAACGACACTCAATTGCGCTTGCAACCCCGATAGCCACTTGGCTGCATACGACCCAATCCAGTCTGTCGAGGAGTTGAGAAGCAGTCGCTGCCGACGGCGGCGACCGATGAAGATGCCCTGCGTTTCGGTGCCAGTCAGCGTCTTGCGGCCCGCGCGGACGAGCCTTTATCGGTGGGGATGCACCACAGATTCCACCCACCTGAAGTTTCACTTGGCACCCCCGCTGGCCTTCGACACGTAGAGCGCCAGCGCCGCAATCTCTGCTTCGGTGAGCTTGTCCTTGTACGAGGGCATCTGGCCCAGCCCGTTGCGCAGCGCCTTCGCCACGCGCGCAGCGTCGGGCTTCAACTCGTCCAGCACCGGGCCGACGGCGCCCTCGGCGCCCGCGGCCTGCAAGGTGTGGCAAACGGCGCACGACGGGACGACGCCTTGCAGGAACAGCTTCTTCCCTAGCGCGAGTTGCGCGCTGTCGTCGGCCGCCAGCGCGGGTAGAACGGGCAGCGCCAGGCCGGCGACGAGCACCGACGCGACCCTCATTGCATGCAACATGAAGCGCTGCTGGATAGTGCTGCGCATGATCAGGCCACCGTCACTTTCACGGCGTGGTCGGCCCAGCTCGTGTTGTTGTAGCCGCCGGCGTTTTCCATGCGCTGCTCGGGTTGCACGTTGCCTGCCGTGTCGGTGGCGCGGCTGGCCAGCGTGTGGCTGCCGGCCGGCAGCCTGGCCGGCAGCACGAACTGGCGCCAGGCATAGCGGCCGAGGTCGGGCCCGGTGAGCCGCGCGTCGCTCCAGGTCTTGCCGCCGTCCAGCGACACCTCGACGCGCTTGATGCCGTTCATCCCGCCGAAGGCCACGCCCTGCACTTGCACCAGGCCGGCCCTCACGCCAGCTGCGTCGGGCGCGGGCGAGTTGATCCATGACTTGACCGTCATCTCTTGCACCGACGGCTGGCTCGGGTCGCCTTTGCCGCCCGGCGGCGAGATGCGGTACCCGTGCGACATGATCTTCGCGTCCGTCTCCTTGGCCGTGAAGGCCAAGCGCTTGATGTACTTGATGTTGTTCACGCCGGTGTAGCCGGGCACGATCAGGCGCAGCGGGCCGCCGTGGGCCAGCGAGATCGGCACGCCGTTCATCTCCCAGGCCAGCAGCGCGTCAGCCATCGCGGCGGCCGGCACCGAGCGCTCGACGATGATGCTCAGCGGGTCCAGGCCTTCGGGCAGCTTCTCGCCGCCGGTGCCGGTCAGGTAACCGGCGCCCGGCACGACGCCGCCCAGCGCTTCGGCCACCACGCGCACCGGAACGCCGGTCCACATCACGCAACCCGCCGCGCCCACCTGCCAGGGTGTGCCACTGGGCTTGCTGGGGAAGTAGCCGCGACCATTGCCCGAGCACTGCAGCACCATCGCGGTGGTCTCCACGCCCATCGTCTTCAGCTCGCGCAGCGTCAGCTTGCGCGGGGCCTTCACGCCTTCGATGGCCACTTCCCACGCGTCGCGGTCGGCCACGATGGAGGCGTCGGGCGCCGGCAGGTTGTTGCGGATGTAGAGCTGCTCGGCCGGCGTGATGACGCCACTGCCGAAGGCCGCGCGCTTGGTCTCGATGGTGGTGCTGCTGTGCACGATGACGCTGGCCGGGTCTTTCCAGTTCACGTAGGCGGGCAGCGGCTTGGGCGTGGCGCTGGCCACTGGGGTTTCGCCAGCCGCGGCGGCACCGCGCGTGAAAGTGGCCAGGCCGGCCGCGGCCAGGGCGCTGGCGCTGCCGGCCAGCATCTGGCGCCGCGGCAGCGAGTTCAAGGTCTTGTTCATCGGGTCTCCTTGGGGGTCGGTGTGGAATTCGGTGGGGACATGTCGGTGGCTGGACCGAACTGGCTTTGCGCCACGGCCAGGGCCTGCTTCTTCTGCGCCACCAGCACCAGCGGCTTGCCGTCGCGCGAGGTGATGACTTTCCAGTGCACGTTGCCCCACCAGCCGCTGCCCTCCGTCAGCGCCACCGCCTTGTCGAAGGCGAACACGGTGACCATGCCGCCCTTCTCGAAGAAGGTGGTGAGGTGGTAGACGAGGTGGCCGTCGATGTCGCAAGGCCGCATCAGCTGCGGGAAGCCGGGCACAACCTGTTGGCCGGCCAGCCCCAGGTGCTGCAGCAAGGGCGCGCTGGCCATGAAGGTGCCGCGCAGCGTGCGCTCGAAGTATTCGTGTTCGATGGCGCCGCGCACGAGTTCTGGCGGGCGCATGGCCAGCACGGCGCCGGTGCCGCTGCCTGCCAGCAGCAGGCCCAGCACGGCGCGCTGGAAGCTGCGCCGCGCCATTAGCGGCTGCGCCTTGCGGTACAAGTGCGGCGGGGCGTCGATGGGCTCGAAGGCCAGCGCCAGTTCGGCGCGCGTGCGCAAGTCGAACGCGCTGTCGGGCAACTCGGGCGGCCGGAGTTCGCGCTTCATGACGGGGTCTTCCGCAAGGGCGTGACCTGGGCGCCGCCGGGTGCCCGCACTGGCACGCCCATCACCTGCTTCAGCGCGTCGCGCGCGCGAGCCAGGCGCGACAGCACGGTGCCGGGCGCAATCTCCAGCGCCTCGGCCATCTGCGCGGTGGGCATGTCGTCGAAATAGAACAGCACCAGCACCTCGCGGTGGATGGGCGCCAGCCGCGCGAGCGCCTTGACCACGTCCAGCTTGTCGTCCAGCCCGGCGTCGGGGGCGGCCTGCTCGGGCTGCTCGTCGTCGTCCAGCGACTGCATGCCCGGCGCGGCCTGGCGGAAGGCGGCGCGCCGCATGATCTGGAACAGCCAGGCCCGCGCCAAGGCCGCATCGCGCAACTGCTCGCGGTGCTTCCAGGCGTTGGCAAAACAGTCCTGCACCACGTCTTCGGCGATGTCACGCGAGCCCGTCAGCGCCCAGGCGCTGCGCAGCAGGAAGCGGTAATGGTCCCGCACCCATTGGTTGTAGCGGGACTCGGCAGACTGGAACAGCATGGTGATCAAGAGCGGACAGCGCTGCGGTTCATTCCATCGCCATCGTCAGTGCTTACCCTCAGGCTGGGCATCACGGCCCGCGCGTGCCACCCAGCGATGGAAATTCGGCTGCCGAACCCGCGCTAGAGCGCTGCTGCAAGGCCGCCAGCCGCCGCGTCATGCTCTCGATCTCGATGGTCTGGCCGGCGATGATCTCCTCCGCCAGTTGCCGCGTGGCCGGGTCGCGGCCGTGCTGCAGCACCAGCCGCGCCATGTCGACGGCGCCGGCGTGGTGCGGAATCATCATCGCCAGGAAGTCGATGTCGGCCTGGCCCACGAAGCCCGGGCCGTGCATGTCTTGCATCATGCGGGCCATCGAAGCGTCCATCTCGCGCTCGAAGGCACTGACTCCATGTTGGGCGTGTCCGCCCCTCATGCCCTTCATGCCCTTCATGCAGTCTGCCCCTTGGCACCCACGCGCACGTAGACCAGGTTGATGCTCTTCTTGTTGCGCAGCGCTCCGGAAGGCAGGGTCAGGTTGCCCAGCGGAATCTGCGCGATGAAGACCGGCTTCAGCGGGTCGCTGACGTCGAAGGCGCTGCACACCGTCTGGCCGGCGTTGGGCGTGCCGGGCAGTTCGTCCTGCTCGTGCGCCACGTAGAGCAGCGTGTTCTCGGGGTTGGTCCACAGCCCGTGCGATTCGCGGCCGTGGCTGAAGAAGGTGCCGACCACCTTGCGCTGGCCGCTGGCTGCGCTGCGGTCGATGATGGCGATGGGGCTGGAGGCGACGCCGCCGGGGCCCCCGTCGTCGATGCGCGCCAGGCTGGCATAGACCACGCTGCCGCGCGCGTTGCTGACGAACTCGACGTGGTTGGGCCGCGCGCCCATGCCCAGCGGCACGCTGTCAATGAGGTCGAAACCGCCCCGCGTCGAGCGAGAAGACAGCGCATCGGCCAGCTTGTGCGAGAACCACACCTCGGCGCCGTCGGGCGTGGTCTTCATGAAGGGCGTGAAGCCGGGCTTGTCCTGCGCACTGATGTCCAGTGTCGTCACGCGCTGCGGCTGGCTGTGGCCATCGGCGCCCGGGTTGACACGGAACACGTCGACCTGCGACACCTTCTGGCTGGCCACGAAGGCCAGCGTGCCTTCGCGGTTGAACCATACCTGGGCCGGGCCGTTGATCGTCGGCAGGAACTGGCGGATGGCCGTCGAACCTGTGTTGTCGGTGCCCTTCAACTGACGCAGGGCGAGTTCGACGTTGACGATGGCGATGCGGTCTTCCCCGCGCAGCGTCACCCAAAGCTCCTTGCCGTTGCGCGTGAAGGTGGGCTCGTGCGGTTCGCGGCCCAGCAGCAGCCCGCTGCTCAGGCGTTCGGGGTTGGTCGTCATGCCAGCGGCCGGGTTGGGCGTGTTGCCGATGACGCGGCGCTGCTCGGCGTCGACGAGGTAGATGTTGCTCGAGCCGCGCCCGCTGGTGGCCAGCAGCCGGCCGTCGGGCGACGGCACCGCGCCGTGGGCGTCGATGCAGCCGTGGTACAGCGGCTTGTGGATCATCGCCGCGTGCGTCGGCGCCACGCCGGCGGTGACATAGCGGAAGGGCGGCCGCGGGTCTTCGTCGAAGCTGGTCAGGTTGATGGTGCTCTCGACGGTGTTGGTCCTGGGGTCGATCACGACCAGCGTGTTGGAGTCTTCGTTGGTGATGAAGACGCGGTCGCGCGGGTCGATGCCGGTGGCGGCGGCGGCGCTGGACGGCGCCTGGGCTTGCGCTGCGGGCAGCGCGCTGGCGGCTGCGGCGGCCAGCGAGTATTTGAGGATGTCGCGACGTTGTGTGCTTATGGGTGCTTTCTGTGTTCAGTGCAAAGGTGGACGGCAGTGTGTGACGCGTGACCTCGCACCCAACGACGGGCGGCGGCGGTGCGTCAGGCGCTCGCAGCCAAGAGCGCACTGCAGGGCGTTTCATTCCATGGCGGTGCAAACCACCTGCGCCGCGGGACTTGCTGTTGCCTTTAGCGCGGGGTGCCCAGCTGTTGGTAGACCTCGGTCGACACCCGCGCCAGCACGCTGCGGTCGACGTCTGACGACAAGGCGTAGCCGAAGGGTCCGTCGACCCAATAGAACACGTTGACGGCGCCTTCCTGCGCGAAGCGGAAGGCGGTGTCAGCGTTCTTCGCACCCGGTTTCGCATCCGGTTTCGCGGCCCCGCCCGAGCCCGCGGCGCTGCCCACGTCAGCGACGTCATTGGACACGTACAGCGTCAGCTTGCTGCCCTGCTCGTTGCGGTACATGAACTGAGCCACCGGCCCCTGGCCACCTGGCAGCAGGCGCCCGCCTTCCAGCGTGTAGCCCTGCGCCTGCAGGTGCGGCGGTTTCATCGGCGCGCCCATGCGCTTGGACAGCCAGGCCACGAGCTGGTCTTCGTGCGCGGCGTCCACTTCCACGGGCCGGCGCACATCGGGGCTGTAGACCGCATGCGCCACGGCGGCGCGCTGCGCGAAGCCGCTGGCAGACACCAAGGTCAACCCACCCGGGGCCGGTTTCACGGCCGCCATGCGGGCCGCATCGTCACCGCCAACACCCGCGCGGGCGCCAGCCCCGGCGCCGCGCAGCCCCCAGCCCGTGGCGCCGCTGATCACGGCGATGGCGAGCCCGGCAGCCAGGCGCTGCAGGTACCAGGGCGTCGGCGACACGGTGCGTGGGCCCGCCGACTTGAGCAGGCGCTGCGGCGGCTGCTCGTCCAGCACCGGGTCGAACAAGGCGTGCAGTTCTCGCTTCTGCGCGCGGTAGGTCTCGACGCGCTGCGCGTCGTCGGGACGCGCGGCCAGGAAAGCAGCGATCGCGGTCTGGCGCTCTGCGGGCAGGTGGCCATCGACGAACGCATGCAGGTCGGCCTCGGTGACCGGGGGGGTGGGCGGTGGGGGGCGATCGGTGCTCATGGGGTGCTTCGTTGTGCTGTCATTTGACGACCTTCAGCCGCACGGGCTCGGCACGGCCTTCCATCAGGCCGCGCAGACGCTCGCGGCCGCGCGACAAGCGCGACATCACCGTGCCGATAGGAATGCCCAGGGCCTGCGCCACGTCGGCGTAGGCCATGTCTTCCAGCGCCACCAGCAGCAGCACTTCCTTCTGCTCGACGGGCAGCAGGTCCAGCGCGGCCTGCAGGTCCAGCACCGCCAGCCTGTCACCTTGCGTCGGCGCCACCGGCACCTCGGGGGTGTCGTCGTCCATGGTCACGGTGTGCAGCCTGGGCCGGCGCACGCCATCGGCGTGCAGGTTGTGCATGATGCTGAAGAGCCAGGCGCGCATATCGGCCACGCCGCCCCACAGGCCCGACTTGGCCCAGGCCCGCTCCAGCGTGTCCTGCACCAGGTCGTCGGCATCTTCATGGTTGTTCACCAGCGCCCGGGAATAGCGGCGCAGGCGCGGCACCCAGCTCAGCAGGTTGGAGTCGTCTTGCATCGGCGGCTCGCGGCGTGCGGGGCTGGGTGTGGATCGTCGACAGAGGTCATTCCTTGATTATGTGCCAGACGTCTTTGAAGTTGTCGCCAGCGCGGTCGCCGGGCTTCTGGTCGGCCTGGTAGGTGTAGACCGGCTTGCCCTTGTAGGCCCACTGGCGCGAGCCGTCGTCGCGAACGACGATCGTGTACGAACCGGCGGGCTGGTCGCTGGCGGCGGCCATCGCGGGCGGCCACAGCGTCGCGCAGGGGCCGTTGCAGGCGCTCTTGCCACTGCTGGCCATGTCCTTATCGAAGGTGTAGAGCGTCATGCCCTTGGCGTCGACGAGCACGCCGTTGGCGAGCTTGGCCGGCACGTCGGCCGCCATGGCGCTCGTCGGCGGCGCCGCGAAGGAAGCCGTGGCGATGAGCATCGCGGCCAAGGTGGGGAGATGTTTCATGGGGGCGTCCTGGGTAGAGTGCTGATGGGCTGAGCGGGTGGCTCAGTAAGCCGCAGCCACTGCCAGCTTGGGGTCGATCTGCCAGGTTTCGCTGACGATCTTGCCTTCGCGGTAGGTCAGCACGTAACGCACCTTGATGGGCATCTTGCCTTCGAAGACGACGTTGGCCGAGACGGTGGCGCCCTTGGGGTTGGCCGACTCTTCGATTGAGCCGATGGTGAGTTTCAGCGGGCCGACGGCCTTGCCGAACTTTTCCCAGGTGCCGCGGATGGCGTCGGTGGTGGCGTAGGTGCCGTCCAGCGGGCCGCCGACCCAGTTCAGCTGGGCCTGGTCGGCGTAGCCGCGCATCACGATCTGCGTGTCGCCCGAAGCGATGGCCTGGAAGTGCGTGCGGGCGTCGTCGGAAGGGGCGGCGAAGGCGCTGCCGGCGGCAAGGGTCAGGGCGGTAGCGGCGAAGGTGAATGTCTTGAACATGGAGGGCTCCGTTGAAGGCTTGATGTGAAGTGAGGGTGGTCGGTGGTGGATGAAGGGTCCATGAGGTCCCGACACAAGGGCAGACGGCGCCGGCAGGCGGTCTATTCCGGCCCACGCAAAAACTTTTTCTGTCACGCCATCGGCAGTTGACCCGCCCGACACGCTCCACCAATTGCTCCGATGAAGCGAACCCTGACCTTCCTGCTGCTGGCCAGCTTGTTCACCGCCGCGACCGGTGCGCTGGCGCAAGGCATCACCGACCCCATTGGCAACCTACTGCCCACGTACATCGGTCCGCAGAACGGCGACGTGGATGTGGCGAGCGCGTTCGCCGGCTACGACCCGGCCAGCGACACCTTCAGCTTCTCGGGCACCTTTGCCGACGCCCTCGGCACCACGGAGGGCGCCTTCTACTTGCGGGGCCTGGACCGCGGTGTCGGCACCGAAGGTTTCGTGAGCGGCAGCCCATCGGTCGGCCAGCGCATGAAGTTCGACGCCGCCGTGTTCCTGCGGCCCGACGGCATGGCTCGAGTGATCACCTTCGTGGGGTCGGTGGGCACGGGCGTCGAACTGGGGGCCGGTACCGGCACTATCGCCGGCGGCTGCGCGCCTCAGGGCGCCAGCCGCTGACCGTCTTGCGCAAACACCACCCCGCCGGCGTAGTGCGCGGCAATCGACGCCTTGACGGCATCACGCTGCGCGTCGAGCGCAGGTGACAGGTGGCTCAGCAGCAGCTGGCCGGCGCGCACCGCATCGGCCACTTCGCCGATGGCCTTGGGTGGCGTGTGCAAGGTGTACAGCACGTCGGGCGAGCCGGGTGGGTCGAGCACCACGCTGTTGAAGACCAGCAGGCTGGTGCCTTGGGCGATTCGCCGCAGACCCGCCAGCCAGCTGGCGTCGATGTCGCCGCTGAAGGTGATGCTCTTGCCGGCGTGGTCGATGCGGTAGACCACCGCCGGTGCGTCGCGGTGGTGGCCGGCCACGGAGCTGATGCGCAGGCCGCCCTCATCGAACACCGTGCGCACTTCGGGCAGGGCTGACGCCGTGGCGGGTGCGTCGATGTCGTTCACTTGAAAGCGCAGCGGCGCCGAGAAGTCCTTCAGGTAGCCGAAGGCGCCCTGCTTGCCGAACAAGAGGTCGATGAAGCGGCTGGTGGCCGGGAAGTCGGCATCGTCGGCATCGAGCGCACGCCGCCCTGCCGGCCCGAAGATCTTGAAATCGACCGGCCCGCGGTTGGACACCGCACGGGCCTTGAAGAGGCCTGGCAGTCCACCGGCATGGTCCACATGAAGGTGCGTCAGCAGCACGATGTCGGCCCGACCCAGCGCCAGCTTGGCTTCACCCAGGCGCACGAAAGATCCCGGGCCGGCGTCGACGAAAACACGCGCCACGCCATCCACCAACACCACGAAGGCCGAGCCCGCGCGGCCGGTGGCACCCGGGCCGCCCGAGCCCAGCACCACGAGTTCCAGCGCCGGCGGGGCGGCCGTCTGGGCCTGAGCTGCGAACGCGGCGGGCAGCGTGCACATGGCCAGACAAAGTGCCGCCAAGCGGCGCCGGCAGGGGTTGGCCAGCGTTTTCATTCGATCCTTTGTGCGGGCGGGGCGACAACGGGGCGAACCGGAAGCGGCAAGCCCCCGGCTCGGTCGTGCGGTGCGCCGGTTCTCTGACAGTTCCCGGTTTTCAGTACGCCGCCACCGCCTGCGCAGCGGCCACCGTGGCGACGATTCGCTGCCCGGCACGCTCGACCTTGGAGATGCTCAGGTCCTCGTTCAGCACGTAGGCCGTCTTGCCGTCGCGCGTGAACACGATGGCCTGGCGCGGCTGCTTGAAGCCGGCGATGGTGGCGACCACCTTCAACGTGGCCACGTCGATCACCGACACCGTGTTGTCGGCCAAGTTGCCCGAGTAGACGAAGCGGCCGTCGGGCGTGAGCGCGGCGCCGTAGGGGTCGCGGCCCACCGGCACGGTGCCGGTGACGCGGCGCGCGGCGATGTCCACCACCGCGATGTCGTTGCTGCCGCTGTTGGCCGCAAACAGGGTCTTGCCGTCGGCGGTGACGGAGATGGCGCGGATCTTGTTGAAGCCGGTGATCTCGCCCTCGATCTTGTCGGTCTGCGTGTCGACGATGGTCACCTTGTCGCCCAGGAAGTTGGTGACGTAGAGCTTCGCGCCGTCCGGGCTCAGGCGCACGCCCTGGCGCGGCTGCGCAAAGCCGGTGATCACCGCCTTGGCCTGCCCGCTGGCGGTGTCCAGTCGCGTCACCGTGCTGCTGGCCTGGTTGTTGACATACAGCGCGCTGCCGTCCTTGCTGAGCGCGGTGCCGAAGGCGCCGGGGCCGGCCGCCAGCGTCGACGCGGTGGCCAGCGGCTTGAGCGTGGTGGTGTCCAGGCGCGTCACCGTGCCCAGGCTGCTGTCGGAGACATAGAAGCTCTTGCCGTCGGGCGCGAACACGATGTTGCGCGGCGTGACGTAGCCGCGCAGCACACCGCGCACGGCACCGGTGGCCAGGTCGTAGACGATGACGTCCGGGCGCTCGCTGTAAGACACCACGGCGGTGGCCTCGTCGGGGCTCAGCGCCAGCGAGTTGTTGCGGATCTGGCCGTCGAAGGTGACGCGGGCCGGGGTGGCTTCGGCGCCGTTGGCGGCGTTGGCGGGCACGCTGGCGGCGACGAGGACGAAGGTGCTGCACCAGGCCAGCGCGGTGGTGCGGAAGAAGGTATTCATGGGATGTCTTTCGGAGAGTGTTGAGAAAAGAGGGAAAGGCTTGCTGTGGTGGACGAGGAGAGCCCGTGGTTTATTCCGTCGGGCCGTGAATTCGAGGCTTCAGCCGAGCAGGGCCGGTACCCAGCGGTTGATCAAGGCACCGCCGACGATGAGCCAGCCGAACAGGATCAGCGCCAGCAACAGCGGCTTGGCACCGGCCTTGCGGATGGCGCCGATGTGCGTGGACAGGCCGAGTGCGGCCATGGCCATGGCCAGCAGCGCGGTGTCGATCTCGGTGGTCACCGCCACCACCGAGGCCGGCAGCCACTGCAGCGAGTTGAACAACACCACCGCGACGAAGCCGAAGGCGAACCAGGGCACGGCGAGCTTGCCTGGGGCCTGGCCCGTGGCGGCGGAAGTGTGGGCGTGGCGTTTGTCGTCACGTGCCAGCCAGGCCGACAACATCACCAGGAACGGCGCCAGCATCATCACCCGCACCATCTTCGCGATGACGGCCGAGTTGGCCGCGTCCGGGCCCACCGAACGCGCCGCGGCCACCACCTGGGCTACCTCGTGGATGGTCGAGCCGGCGTAGATGCCGAAGCCGTTGGCGCCACCCGGAATCAGCGCCCAGTGCTGGTTCAGCTCGAACAGCGCCGGGTACAGAAAGATCGCCAGAGTGCCGAACACCACCACCGTGGCCACCGCCACCGTTACCTGCTCGGCGCGCGCCTTGACCACCGGTTCGGCAGCCATCACCGCGGCGGCGCCGCAGATGGAACTGCCGGCGCCGATCAGCATCGCCGTCTTGCGGTCCAGGCCCAACCAGCGCGTGCCGATGAAGCAGGCCAGCGCGAAGGTCGAGCCCAGCACCAGCGCGTCGATGGCGACGCCGGCGATGCCGACGTGGCCGATGTCCTGCACCGTCAGCCGCAGGCCGTACAGCACGACCCCCAGGCGCAGCAGGTTCTGCTTGGACACGTTGACGCCGGCACCGCTGGCCGCGGCCAGGCGCGGCACCAGCGGATAGACCGTGTTGCCCACCAGCATGCCCAACACGATGGCCAGCGTCAGCGCACTGAAGCCGTGGTCCTGCAGCCAGCCGATGTGGCCCAGCGCGATGCCGGTCGCGGCCAGGGCGCCGCTCAAGGCCAGGCCGGGCAGCAGGGCTGCCAACTGCAAGCGCAACCGCGCTGCCCGGTGGCCGGCTGACGGGCCAGGGCTGGCTTGTGAGGTCGACAGCGCGTGCATCACGCCAGCACCCAGATCAAGGCGATGCCGGCGCACAGCAGCACGGCCGCCATCGGCACTGCGACCGGCATCCAGCGCAGCACCTGCGGGTCGATGCTGCTGTCGGCGGCCAAGGTGGTCGAGACGGCATGGGCCACGTCGCGGGTCGGCCCCATGAAGCCCGCCACTGGCCGCCGGGCAGCAACCCATTGAAGGGCATGCAGCGCCTGTGGGGCCAGCGGGCCGGGTGCTGCGGGGCGTGGGGTTGTTCGTTCAAGGGTCAGCATGTCGGGCTCCAGATGCCGGTGGTGGCGCGGCGGGCCGCCGCCCCGTGATCGAGCGGCCAGGCAAATTTAGAGCTTGGCAATCAACCCGTCCAACGGGTTGTATGACTAAGATGTACCTGCGAAATCGATAACAAAGGCAATCACCGTGGACGTGCTTCGACTCACCCTGCGTCAGCTGCAGATTTTTGTCGCCGTGGCGCGCAGCGGCAGCACCACGGCGGCCAGCGCTGAGATAGCGCTGTCGCAATCGGCCACCAGTTCGGCCGTCAACGAGCTGGAACGCCTGCTGTCGCTGCGCCTGTTCGACCGCGCCGGCAAACGCCTGCTGTTGAACGACAACGGCCGCGCGCTGTTGCCGCGGGCTTTGGCTTTGCTCGACGGCGCCGCAGGCATCGAGCAGATGTCGCGCGACGGCAGCGCGCAGGCGCAGTCGCTGCGCATCGGCGCCAGCACGACGATTGGCAACTACGTGTTGCCCAAGCTGCTCGCTGGCTTCATGGGGGCACAGCAGCCCGGCAGCGCCGCCGCCTGGCGGTCGAAGGTCGTTATCGGGAACACCGCCGCCATCTGCGATGCCGTGACCGCTTTCGAACTCGACGTGGGGCTGATCGAGGGGCCCAGCCACCAGCCGGAGCTGGTGATCACCCCCTGGCTGCAAGACGAGATGGTGGTCGTGGCTGCGCCCGACAGTGCGCTGGCCCAGTCAAGCCGGGCGGGCGATCGCATTCCCCTGCGCACGCTGCGTGAGGCGGTCTGGCTGGTTCGCGAAACGGGCTCTGGCACGCGCGAGGCCACCGACCAGAGCTTGCTGCCCCACCTGCGTTCTTACCGGCGCAGCATCGAGCTAGGCAGTTCGGAGGCCATCCAGCGTGCCGCTCAGGAAGGGTTGGGGGTGGCTTGCCTGTCCGCCTGGGTAGTGAACGATGCGCTGGAGGCTGGACGTCTGTGCCGCGTCTCCACGACATTGCCGCGGCAGCTTCGGCAATGTCATCTGGTTGTGCATCGTGAGAAGCAGTCGACGCCCGCGTTGCTGGCGTTCATCGCCCAGGCAGATGCGACTGCTGGGGCTGCCCGCTAACGTCCCGGCCCCGCTTCGCATGTCGAAGGTTCAGCCCTCGGCGACACGCGATTACCCTTCAGCTAGGCGCCGACGCCCGCTCCGCCCACCTGCCCATTGATCGAAGCTTTGATGCAATGAGCTGGTCTGGGTAATCGACGTCCGCTTCCGGACGCACCACCCAACGGCTGCTTGTGGCCGACACCAGCAACACGGCAACTACAACAATTCGTCCAATTTCCTGGCCTGACTTTCAAAGTCTTCACGACGCCGCTCTTTGAACGTCTGGAGGTTTGCCAGCTTCCAACGGAGGGCCGGCAGTTCTGCCGCATGTGGGCAGGCGAGCAATGACCAGTCGGGTTTTGCTTGTGCCAGGCCGCTCAAAAACTGCCTTTGCGCAGCAGTCAAGCGCTGAGGCAACTCTCTGCGCAATCGGTCTCTGGCAGCCGAAAGTGTTTCCAGGGTGACGTGCTCCGTTGTCATGCCAACGAAGTTGTTGTGGTACTCCGCCTCAATGTCTTTTTCATTCCCGAACAGCACCTCATGTGTTGGTCGGTTGTGCCCGGCCAGGTACGTCACAAAGCATTCAACCGCAGCATCCGTGAACCCGCCTGATTCGAACATCTGCCACACGTCGAACAAGTCCCGTGGATGCTGACGATCCATGGCTGCCACCAACTTGCTGCCATAGAGTTCCGCCGTGGCCAACACTGGCAACGCCACTTCCACACTGAACATGTCAGCTGTCTTGGGCATCAGGGGGCGCCTCTCAACCGGCAACACCGTGCCTCTGAACACCACGTTGACCTCGACCTTCACCTGACTGTCGTCGTTCTCGATCAGGAGTTTGGTCTCAGCAAGGTCTTTGCTTCGTACCTTGCGTGCGTTCAGCCCCAACTTGGTCGCCCTGGCTGCAATGGCCTCCATTTCAATCGCGATTTCGTTGAGGGCTTGCTCTCGCGGGGTGTCCCATGGCGTGTAGACCACGTCGATGTCAACGGATAGGCGTGGCATGTCCATCACGAAGAGGTTGATGGCCGTGCCGCCCTTCATCGCAAAGATATCGTTGGCAAATACATCGGGTGCCACCTTCAGGAGGAGGCGCACAGTATCCGCGTAGACCTTATCCATGAGGTTTGAGTGTCAACAAACTGCCGTCCTTCATGCGCGACATCCAGCGCTTGTCGCTCCCTACAGGCAGCGTGTAGCGTTGCAAGAATTCGTCCACATCCACCAGGCCCGTTTCGCGAGACCAGGCCAGAAACAGTCGCACAGTTTTGACACTCGTACAGCACGCCAACAAGTGGCCCAGCATGTCTTTGCGCAAGTTCCGCACGCCGTCAAACAGGTTGCGCGCCTCTTCCAGACTCTGACGCGTACCGACGTCATAGAGCATTTCCAACAGCGCGCGCTCCGGCGCCGACACCAGCAAGCCAAGCGGCAGTCCCGGTGGCGTGATAAGGCTTTTCTTAGGCAAGCCCTCGTCCGCCCACTCAAACAAGCGCGCCGACGCATACCGTGCCGGAAATCGGGATGTGAACCAGTCTGGCACGGCGAAACGCACATCACCCCACAGCACCCACTGCTCTCGTGTCGAGAGGTTGTGCCTGACCCCTTGCAAAGCCAGCGCCGTCTTGCCGCCCACATGCAGACCCGTCACCCTGCTCTGGAGCAGTTTGATCGAACCATGTACGTTCACGTCATCGCCCGGGAAGGCATAGACACCCTGCGCAAGCCGTAGCAGCCACCCGCTTTCAACGTAGTGGGCCGCCAGCGTGGGGGAAATGCCCAGGCGTTCCAACTCGGCCAGCCCGAAGGGGGCACCACGGGGCATGTCCGACTGAAGCCGCTTGAGCAAAGAGTGTCTTTGATTTCCAGCCATGCCATAAAAATATCACAAATTCCAATCAACCAGAAAAAATTGATTGAATCTGGCACCAAAAATTAAACAAGGCTTAACTTTTCCCACGACATCAAGGCAATGCAGATACCAACAACATCCGCCCTCCCGCCGATCCACCGCACATCAAGCAACCGATCTCAGGGCAACAGGCGTCGCTTTGCTACCTGCGATCCAGCCGTCCACCATATCTCCCCAACTTTGCAACATGGCCCGCCGCTGCTCCGCGTATTCCGCCTTGTTGTAGACGGCCCGCACCCCTTTTTGCTCATGCGCCAGGCACTTCTCGATCCAGTCGGAGTTGAAGCCAGCCTCGTGCAGCAGTGTTGATGCCGTCCGGCGAAGGTCATGCACGCAGAAGTGAGGAAGATCCACTCCGTCCTTCTGAGCCTTTTCCACCGCCGCCGTGATCACACGGTTGAGCGTTGCTTCGCTCATCGGCTTGTCGGTCTCATACCGACCGGGGAGCAGATAAGGGCTGCTTCCAGCACAGGTTTTGAGGCCCACCAGCAGATCGATTGCCTGGCTGCTGAGATAGACCACGTGCGCCCGTCTGGCCTTCATGCGCTCCGGCGGAATCGTCCAGGTGGCCGCATCAAAGTCCACCTCTTTCCAGGTCGCCAGCAACAACTCGCCCTTGCGGCACATGGTCAGCAAGATGAACTTCACCGCCAGTTTCAGCGTGGGCAAGGTCCCGAGAGTGTCCAGCGCTGAAAAGAACCGATGGATCTCACTTGGCGTCAAAGCACGCTCCCTGGGTTTGAAGGTGGCAATCGCCGACGCCTTCACCGCCTCAGCGGGATTCTCGATCTTGAGGCCTCGGGACTTGGCGTGCCGGTACACCTGCTGGATGACCTCGCGCGCATGAACCGCTGTAGCCGGGGCTCCCCGTGCCTTGATCTTCTCGCACAGCGCCAGCACCTGACTGGAGGTGATTTCTTCCAGCTTGCGCTTACCGAACTTGGGCAGCACATCACGATCCAGGATGCTCTTGCGCATCGCCGCCGTGCTGTCTGCCAGCCCGCCGTTGCGCAACCAGATGTCGGCAAAGGACTCGAAGGTGCCTGACTCTTGGCACTCCTTCCTCGTTTCAGACTTGACCCGCGCCGGTGACTCACCCCGGCTGACCATGTTCTTGGCCCTGGCCAGCAGGTCGCGGGCATCCGCCAGCGAAAGCGGATCGCCGTAGGTGATGTCCTCGGGCGCCCGCTTGGGTTGCGACGCCTGGAACTCATCGTATTGCCCCACGGTCAGCGTCTCGCGCCGTCCCCCCAGTCGATAGTCGTAGCGAAATGTCAGCGTTCCCTTGAGGGAGACGACGACGTACAAACCGTCGCGGTCCGCCACCTTGTAGACCTTGTCGGCGGCCTTGAGGTTCTTGAGTTTGGTATCGGTCAGTGCCATTGGGTAACCCCTTTCGTACCTTGCATCACTTACCGTCAGAGCATCAAGACGGTAAACAATCAAAGATCAATCGACTAAAAAAATCAACCGTCTTCTTTACCGACAAAAAACTCGGGATGTCATGGAACCTCATGGGACGTCAAAAACAAAAAAGCCCTTGAAGATCAAGGGCTTAAATGAAATTTTGGGACGTTCTGGGACGCCGTGAGGCGCTCTCAAATCATTCCCACTCGATCGTGGCAGGCGGCTTGGAGCTCACGTCGTAGGTCACGCGGTTGATGCCGCGCACTTCGTTGATGATGCGGCCTGACGTGCGCTTGAGCATGCTGTAGGGCAGCTCGGCCCAGTCGGCCGTCATGAAGTCAGACGTTTGCACGGCACGCAGGGCCACGACGTAATCGTAGGTGCGGCCATCGCCCATCACGCCCACGCTCTTGACCGGCAGGAACACGGTGAAGGCCTGGCTGGTGAGGTCGTACCAGCTCTTGCCGGTGGCCGGATCGATGGTGTTGCGCAGCTCTTCGATGAAGATGGCGTCGGCACGGCGCAGCAGGTCGGCGTACTCCTTCTTCACCTCGCCCAGGATGCGCACGCCCAGGCCCGGGCCTGGGAAGGGATGGCGGTAGACCATCTCGGGCGGCAGGCCCAGGGCCACGCCCAGTTCACGCACCTCGTCCTTGAACAGCTCGCGCAGGGGCTCCAGCAGCTTCAGGCCCAGTTGCTCAGGCAGGCCACCCACGTTGTGGTGGCTCTTGATGGTGGTGGCTTTCTTGGTTTTGGTGCCACCGCTTTCCACCACGTCGGGGTAGATGGTGCCCTGGGCCAAAAAGGTGGCACCCTTCACGCCGTTGCCGGCCGCCTTGAGCTTCTCGGCCTCGGCCTTGAACACGTCCACAAACAGGCCGCCGATGATCTTGCGCTTGCGCTCGGGGTCGGTCACGCCAGCGAGCTGGCCCAGGAACAGCTCGGACGCATCCACACGAATCACCTTGGCGTGCAGCTTGCCCTCGAACATGTCCATGACCATGTCGCCCTCATTAAGGCGCAGCAGGCCGTGGTCCACGAACACGCAGGTCAGCTGGTCGCCGATGGCGCGGTGGATCAGGGCGGCCGCCACGCTTGAATCCACACCACCCGACAGGCCCAGGATGACTTCTTCGTCGCCCACCTGCTCGCGGATCTTGGCCACGGCTTCTTCGATGTAGTTGCCCATGATCCAGTCGCCCTGGCAGCCGGCGATGTCGCGCACGAAGCGGTTGAGCATGGCCTGGCCCTGCACGGTGTGCGTGACCTCAGGGTGGAACTGCACGGCGTAGTAGCCCTTGTCTTCGTTGGCCATGCCCGCGATCGGGCAGCTGGGCGTCGAGGCCATCAGCTTGAAGCCCTCAGGCAGCTTGGTGACCTTGTCGCCGTGGCTCATCCACACCTTCAGCATGCCGTGGCCTTCGGCGGTGGTGAAGTCGGCGATGCCGTCCAGCAGCTTGGTATGGCCATGCGCGCGCACCTCGGCGTAGCCGAACTCGCGGGTGTCAGACCAGCTCACTTCACCGCCCAATTGCACGGCCATGGTCTGCATGCCGTAGCAGATGCCCAGCACCGGCACGCCCAGGTCCCACACGGCTTGTGGCGCGCGCAGCTGATGGTCTTCGTAGGTGCTGGCGTGGCTGCCCGACAAAATCACTCCCTTGGGCGCGAACGACTTGATGAAGTCGTCAGACACATCGTTTGGGTGGATTTCGCAATAGACGTGGGCCTCGCGCACGCGACGTGCGATCAGTTGGGTGACCTGGGAGCCGAAATCAAGGATGAGGATCTTGTCATGCATGATGGTTCAACGCGATGAGGCGCTCACGGAAGGATCAATAGAGGTGCTGATGGGCCGCGCCGGCTGGCGCACATGGCGCCACACCAGCAATGCCGCACAGAGTTGCAGGACCGCACACAGGTAATACGGGGCACCGATGCGCCAATCACCTTGCGGCAGGTGACCCACCCACACCAGCATCGAGGGGCCCACCACGGGGGCGATGGCCGCCATCAGGCTGTTGACGGCCGCCACGGCGCCCATGGTCTGGCCTTGAACATGTGGCGCGGCAGAATTGGAGATCAAGCTTTGCATGGCGGGCTGCGCCGTGAAGCCCAACAGGTTGAGGCCGACGATGGCGAACATCATCCAGCCCTCCCAGGCCACCCCCCAACCCAGGTAACAAACCGCCGATGAAATCAGTCCGGCGATGGCCAGCCGACGCGCGCCAAAGGACAGGGTCAATCGGCCCATCAGACCACCCTGCACGATCACCGACATGAGGCCGACCGCAAACAGAGACAGGCCGTTTTCCAGCGGCCCCCAACCAAATTTCATTTGGGTGTACAGCACCCAGGTGGTGTGCAAGGTGAACTGCGCCAGGCCCGACAGCGCCAGAATCAGCACCAAGGGCCCCATGCCTTCGAGCTTGTTGAGCGACTTGAACGACGTCAGCGGTGAGGCCTTGGTCCAGCTCAGCGGGCTGCGACGCTCTTTGGGCAGTGATTCGGGCAGCACAAAGTAGCCGTACAGGCCGTTGAGCACGGTCAGCGTGCCCGCCACGAAAAACGGCAGGTGGATGTCAATGGCACCCAGCACCCCGCCCAGGATGGGCCCCAACATGAAGCCCACGCCGAACATGGCGCCCAGCATGCCGAAGTGCTTGGCACGGGTTTCAGGGGTGGAGACGTCGGCGGCATAGGCGTTGGCCACCGCAATGTTGGCCTGCATGGCGCCCGACACCAGGCGAACCGCCACCAGCATCCACAAGGCCGTGGCCATGGCGGTGGTGAACAGGCTGATGGACAGCCCCGTCATGCCGATGAGCAACACAGGTCGGCGGCCGAAACGATCGGACAAGGCGCCCAGCAATGGCGAGCACAGAAAGTTGGCCACACCAAACGCCAGCGTGACCAGGCGGTAAGCCTCTGCCTGCTCGGTTTGAGACTGTGTGAAGGTGCCCACCAGGGCAGGCAGCACCGGGATGATCAGCCCGATGGCGATCATGTCCAGCACCACGGTGATCATGATGAAGCGCATGGCCGCGACGCGACCACCACCCTGGGAGGTTGACGGTGTGCTGGGAACGGTGCTGGGCTTCATCTTAAAAACACCAACGCCCGGCCAGAGGCCGGGCGCAGAACGTGACCGGCAGAGGCGGTCATTCCATGCGGTAGTTCGGGGCTTCCTTGGTGATCTGCACGTCGTGCACGTGGCTTTCACGGATGCCCGCCGCCGTGATCTGCACGAACTCGGCCTTGTTGCGCATGTCGTCCACCGTGGCACAACCGCAGTAGCCCATCGAGGCCCGCAAGCCACCTGCCATCTGGTAAATGATCGTCAGCACCGAACCCTTGTAAGGCACACGACCTTCGATGCCCTCAGGCACGAGCTTGTCGGCATTGGGGTTGGTGGTCTCGTCGTTTTCCTGGAAGTAGCGGTCGGCCGAACCCGCCTTCATGGCGCCGATCGAGCCCATGCCGCGGTAACTCTTGTAGCTGCGACCCTGGTACAGGATGACCTCACCCGGCGCCTCTTCGGTGCCCGCAAACAGGCCACCCATCATCACACTGCCCGCGCCGGCGGCGATGGCCTTGGAGATGTCGCCCGAATAGCGGATGCCGCCGTCAGCGATGAGCGGCACACCAGTGCCTTGCAAGGCCGTGGCCACGTTGTCGATGGCGGTGATCTGAGGCACGCCCACACCGGCAATGATGCGGGTGGTGCAGATGGACCCCGGGCCAATGCCCACTTTCACGGCGTCGGCACCGGCCTCGGCCAGGGCAAGTGCGGCCGCGCCCGTGGCGATGTTGCCCCCGATCACGTCCACCTGAGGGAAGTTTTTCTTGACCCAGCGCACGCGCTCGATCACGCCATGGCTGTGTCCGTGGGCCGTGTCGACCACGATGGCATCGACGCCGGCCTTGACCAGCAGTTCGACGCGCTCTTCGGTGCCCTCGCCCACGCCCACGGCCGCGCCCACGCGCAGCTTGCCGTGGGGGTCACGTGCGGCGTTGGGGAAGTTGGTCTGCTTGTTGATGTCCTTGACAGTGACCAGGCCGCACAGTTCGTTGGCGTCGTTGACGACCACCACGCGCTCCAGCTTGTGCTGGTGCATCAAGGCCTTGGCCTCCGCTGGCGAGGCGCTTTCGTGCACCACGATCAGACGCTCACGGGGGGTCATGATCTCGCGCACAGGAACATCCAGGCGGGTCTCGAAACGCAGGTCGCGGCCCGTGACGATGCCCACCACCTTGCCTTCGTCCACCACGGGGAAGCCGGAAATGCCGTGCTGCTTGGACAGCTCGATCACGTCGCGCACTTTCACGCCCGACGAAATGGTGATCGGGTCGCGCAACACGCCAGATTCATAGCGCTTGACGCGCGCGACTTCTGCGGCCTGCTGCTGAGGCGTCAGGTTTTTGTGGATGATGCCGATGCCGCCCTCCTGGGCAATGGCAATGGCCAGACGCGACTCGGTGACCGTGTCCATGGCGGCAGACACCAGGGGCAGGTTGAGGCGGATGTTTCGGGTGAATTGGGTGGCCAGTGAGGTGTCGCGGGGCAACACTTGAGAGTAAGCTGGCACCAGCAGCACGTCGTCGAACGTGAGGGCTTTTCCAAGCAGGCGCATGAACGGGCTCCAGACGCAAAAGCGGATTATACGCGGAGTCCCGAGCGCTGTCCGTTCATGCGGTTTGCCACGCTCTAGGGATAAAAACCAAGTCGAAACAAGGCCGCAAAAGACATGAGCTTGGCTACACTGCACCGTATGAAACGCGCGCACCCTCATCGGCTGAGCACCGTCGTCCTGCCCCTGGCCTGGCTGGTCTTGGGTTTGGTGGCAACGCCTCAGGCCCAGGCCCAGTGGAAGTGGCGTGACGCCAGTGGCGTTGTGCAGTACAGCGATCGTCCGCCGCCGCCGGGCACGCCTGAGCAGTCCATCCTGTCACGACCCAGCAACGCGCGCAAAGCGCCACCGCCCGCTGCTGCGGCGTCGGCCCCGACCGAGACCGCCGAGCAAAAGCAGGCCGCCGACCTCGACGCCCGCAAGCGCAAGGCTGAAGAGGATGAGAAAGCGCGCCTTGAAGCCCAGAAAAAGGCCGAAGAGGAACGTGTGGCCAAGGTGCGGGCAGAAAACTGCGAACGCGCCCGCTCGTACATGCGCTCGCTCAACGACGGCATCCGCATCGCCAAAGTGAACGCCAACGGCGAGCGAGAGGTGCTGGACGACAGCGCCCGCGCCGCAGAGCAACGTCGCACGCAAGAGCTCATCACGAGCGAGTGCCGCTGAGCCGTTCCGTGTCAGGGCACTCAGCCCGTCGTCTCTGGTTTGGCCTTGGGGCGGTGAAAGCCTTTGGGCAGCTTCTCGCCTTGGGCACGGTAGCGTACCCGGCGGGCCTCTTTGGGGTCGGCGGTCAGTGAGCGCAGCAGTTCGACACGGTCACCTTCCCGCACGGGATGATCCCAGCCCACTTTGCGCCCCCAGATGGCAATCGCCCAAGCACCTTGCTTGACGCCGCGCGCTTGCTCATCTTGAATCACGCTGGCGTCCAGCCCGGGCACCTGGCCCAGCCAGCCCGTGGCTTCGATGGCCTGCCCTGCCGTGCTGCCCGGGGGCAGGTGCACAACAAGCGACATCACGCTGCGTGGCGCCGGCGCCACCCAGCACTCGATCTTCAGCGTTTCAGCGGGGGCCATGAACCTGCTCGGCCCGCTTCACGAAGGCTTCGACAAAGGTGTTGGCGATGCGATCAAACACGGGGCTGACCACCATCGACAAGGTGCGGCTGGCGAACGCATATTGCAGCGAAAACTCCACCTTGCACGCTGGAGCATCCAAGGGGTCGGCGCTGGGCTCCACTCCAGGCTTTTGCAGGGGCAAGAAGCGCCAGGTGCCTTCAAGTTGAGAGAAGGGGCCGTCCACCAGGGCCATGTGCAGGCTGCGCCCTTCTTCGTGGGTGTTGCGGGTGGTGAAAGCCTGATGCACACCCGCAAAGGCGATGTGCAGCCGAGCCGTCACGCCATCGGGATGCTGCTGCAACACCTCGGCGCGCTCACACCAGGGGAGAAATTGGGGGTAGTCTTGTACCCCGGTGACCAGCCCATACATTTCGCGGGGCGAGTACCAGAGCAAGACAGACTTTTGAACGTGCTTCATAGAATGTCGTTATTTTAAGGAAGCCCCGGCCTCTCATGAGCATCGCAGAAAATCGAAAAGCCCATTTCAACTATCACCTCGAGGAGCGCTACGAAGCCGGGGTGGTGCTGGAGGGCTGGGAGGTGAAGGCCATCCGCGAGGGCCAGGTGCAGATGACCGACGGCTACGTGGTGATCAAGAACGGTGAGTTGTACCTGATCGGGCTGCGCATCAACGCGCTGCGGTCGGCCTCGACCCACATCACGCCCGAGGCCGACCGCACCAAAAAGCTCTTGATGCACAAGGCCGAGATCCGCCGCCTGGTTGGCAAGATCGAGCAAAAAGGCTACACCCTGGTGCCCTTGAACCTGCACTGGAAAGGTGGCCGCGTGAAAGCCGAGATCGCCCTGGCCAAGGGCAAGGCCGAGCACGACAAGCGCAACACCGTGAAAGAACGCGAGTGGGAGCGTGAAAAGGGACGCCTGATGAGACACAAAGTCTCATCCAGTCCGAAGGACTGAGCGTGCAGCGTGGCGGCCGTTTCGCTAAAAGGGCCGCCTGATGAGACACAAAGTCTCATCGAGCGGCAAGGACTGAGGCGCCCCTTACTTCGAAACGCACGGCGTCCAGCACCTGTGCGCCCCGGCGCAACTCCAAACGGTGTCGGCCGGGCATGGGCAGCCACGGCAGGGGCTGGGACGCGGCGCCGAGCTTGCGCCCATTGAGCCACCAGTGTGCCGGGGGGCCGCCGCCTGGCAGCGTGGCTTGAAGGTGCAATCGCTGGGCTTGTGGCGGGATGTCGGGGTCCAGCGCCAGGATCGCGCCGTCGGCAGGCGAGCGAATCGCGCGACCAGGCCGGAGGGGTGCCGCAGACGCGGGCGCGCCCAGATGCCAGCGTGCCTGTGCGGTGCCCTGCACAAACACCTCGGTGCGATCGGGTTCGTCAAGGGGCTGGCCTGGATGCTCGTAGGTGATGGCTTGGCGAACCACCCCCGCAGGCAGCCGAGGGGGTTGCGAGGGCTGCCCCTCGTGCAAGGCGCGCACCAGAGCGGCCCACACAGGCGCCGCCCCTGACACGCCACTGACGTTGCGCATGGGTGCGCCGCTGGCGTTGCCAACCCAAACCCCCACGGTGTAGCGGCTGGTGTAACCCACACACCAGTTGTCGCGCATGTCTTTGCTGGTGCCGGTTTTGACCGCGGCAAAGCCCCGGGTGGCCAAGACGCTGTCAAGGCCAAACGTGATGGCTCTGGCCGCGTTGTCAGCCAGGATGTCGGTCACGAGGTAGGCGGCCGCGGCCGACAAGGCGATGTGGCTTGGGCTTGGCGCTGAGGCCGACTCTGGCTGCCACCAGGCACGCACGGGTGTCCAGCGCCCACCCTGGGCCAAGGCGCGGTAGGCGTTGGTGAGGGCCAGCAGGCTGACCTCGGCGCTGCCCAGTGCCAGCCCGGGGCCGTAATGGCTGCCCGGGTGTTGCAGGCCCAGCCCGAAGTCGTTCAGTCGCCGGGCCAGCAGATCAGGCCCCAGCAAAGCGCCAGCCCTCACGGCGGGCACGTTCAGGCTGTTGCCCAGTGCCGTGCGCACGCTGACCCAGCCCCGGAAGCGGCGATCGTAGTTTTGCGGAATGTACAGACCCGCCCCTGTGGGCAACTGCACGGGGGCGTCGTTCAGCAGGCTGGCCGGCGTCAGCAGGCGGCGCTCAAAGGCCACGCCATACAACAAGGGCTTCAGCGTCGAGCCGGGCTGACGCCGTGCCAGCACGGCATCCACGGCCGACGCCGACGACAAGCCACCACTGCTGCCCACCCAGGCCAGCACGTCGCCACTGGCATTGTCCAGCACCAGCACGGCGCCGTCTTCCACCTGCTGCCGATGCAGCTCAACCAGGTGGCGGTGCAGCAGACTGTGGGCCTGGCTCTGCACTCGCGCATCCAGGCTGGTGCGGGCCGTGGTCGCTGCGCCACCTGTCGGGCGCCCATCCAGGGCCCATCGTGCAAAGTGCGACGCCATCTGGGTGCCCAGCATGGGCGCCCCCTTTTGCGACAAAGCCTGTGCGGCCAGCAAGTCCAGGCCCTCACAGGTGCGCTGTTGCAGGCGCAGCACCTGGCAGGCCCGGCGAGACACGACAGCGATGCTGGCGTTGGGCCCACGCACCAGCGCAGCGGCGATCGCCGCCTCTTGGGCATCCAACCCTGAGGGATGCTTGCGAAACAGGGTCTCTGTGAGCGCAGGCAATCCCACCAACTCACCCCTGAAAGGCACCAGGTTGAGGTAGGCCTCCAAAATATCGCTCTTGCGCCATCGGGCCTCCAGCTGGCGTGCGCCCCAGGCCTGCGCCACTTTCTGGGACCAGTTGCGGCCGCCGCCCGGACGCGCTGCCTGCTGGTCCAGCAAGCCGGCAAGCTGCATGGTCACGGTCGAGGCGCCACGTGTGCGCTCATTGATCAGATTGGCCCAGGCACTGGCGGCCACGGCCTGCCAGTCCACCCCGCTGTGCTGCCAGAACCGCTGGTCCTCAGACAGGATGATGGCCGTGCGCATGGCGGGAGACACGTCCTCCAGGGCGACCCACGGCAAGCGCCTCACTGTGTGGTCAACCCGAATGCTCTGGATGGGCTCACCTCGACGGTCCAGCAGCACCAGATCGCTGGGCTGATGCGCGCCACGCACCTGCGCCAGCGTGGGGTAAGCCGCATGGGCCACAGCGGGCCATCCCAGGCACCAGCACAGCCAGCAAAGCAGCCGGCGCGAAAGCACCTGCCAGGCGCTCAAGGTGCCACCTCCACCGGGCTGTTGGGCAGCTCGGCAAAGGTGTCGGGCGCGTACATGGCCTCGGCACGGCTGGGCGGCAACAGGTAGCGGCCCGGGTTGTTCAGGCGCACGGTGTAGCTCATGACATGCCGCCCCTTGGGCAGCATGTCGAAGTAGGCGCGCCAGGCCGAAAAGCTGCGCTCGATGAACACCGGCATGGCCCCCTGGGCTGCTTGACGCTCGCCAGCACTGGCCAGGGCGCTGTCGCGGCCCAAACCACTGCCCAGCACCGTGGCGCCGCCCGGCACGGGGTCTTGCACCGCCACCCAATTCATGTCGGCCTGCGCCTCAAGCACCAATGTCACGCGCAACAAGGTGCCTCGTGCATACGGCTGCAGGGCCTGGATGGGATGCCCAGTGGCATCCACCGGGGTGATGGTTTTGTGAAGACGATAACCCGCATGCAACGGTGCCTGCAATGGCACGGCCGCCAGGGTCTGTACCGCCACCCACGGGCGACCTTGGCCTTGATGCCGCCACTCCAAGGCCACAGGCGCTGCTGACGCGGCCCCCGCTGGCCAGGGCAAGGTCCACGGTGCCGGTGTGGCCTGTGACGAGGCCCAGTCCCATTCACGACGTGCGTCTCCAAAGGTCACGGCACTTCGCCCCTTCACCGCTGTGGCTTCAAAGCGGGCGGCGAACCCCTGCACAGCCAGCACGCCCCATAAATTGGCGGGTGTGGTCAGCCATGCGCCGCCACGCTGTCGCGCCAAGGCCCCCTGTAACAACCCGGGCAAATCGTCGCGCCAGTCAGGCCTGTCCATCACCGCCAGAAGCAGGCGCACGGCATTGGCGTCTGGCGAATCCATGGTCCACCACCAAAAGTCATCTGCCTCGGTGGCAAAACGCAGCATCGTGCCGCCCTGAATCAGGCGCGAGCGCAGCAGTTGCTCGGCTTCGGCCAGTCTCTGCGCCTGTTGAGGCACGCCCTGCAGGCGCTGCAAGATGCTCACCCAGTGGATCAGGGCAGACGTTGGCCATGTTTGAGGCGCGATGTGAACCGTGTCCAGCCAGCGCGCTTCGGCACGGCCATGACGGGCCAAGGCGTCGATGGCGGCCAGGCGTCGCACGTCGTTGACCAGGCCCCGCGAGCGACCGCCCGGCGTCCAAAGCTCACGCCGGATTTCCCCACGGACGAACGCCGACAGGCCTGACAACATGGCATCGCGGGCCTGAAGGGGCCATTCGCGCCCGGCCTGGTGCGTCACGCTCAGCAGGTGGGCGGTCAGCACATCCGATCCGCCCTGCCCCAAGCCATTGCCCGTCGGCGGGAAATAGGCGGCCAGGCCGTCATCATCAAGGTACGAAGGCAACTGTGCCGCCACGGCGTCCCAGAGCGTGGCATCACCCGTCGTCATGGCCAGGCCGAGGCCCCTGGCCACTTTCTGCTCCAGGCACGCAAAGGGGTAGTGCTCAAAATAACGTTGCACCCCCGGCAAGGCCCCCGCCAAGCTGGCATGCAAGCTGACGCGCACACCACCCAACGCGGTGGCTGGGCTGCTCGGGGCGGCCAGGGCGCCGGCCGGTGGCGCAGCGCGCATGAGGGGCAGCTGCGCGTTGGCGCCGTCTGCGCCAGGCGGTGCCTGCACCAGCGCGGCTTGCCACACCCGCAACGGCACCGCCGGCTCAACGGTCTGTTGTACGGTCACGGCGTCGCGCAACGGGGTGCCACCGTGGTCTGTGGTCTCTGCCGATGCACGCCACGCGATGCCGGTGGCACCTGTGGGTACCTGCACCGCCCATCGAAGCTCTTGCGCGCTGCCTGGCTGGAGGGTGACGCGCTGCGGCGGTGGCGCCAAGGTGCGCACCCCGGCCGCCACGTCACCGCGTGTGCTGCCGCTCAGCGCCACCGTGAGCGATCGCGCCTGCGTCGTGGTGTTGCGCACGGTCACCAGGGCCTCAAAACGGTCGCCTTCGCGCACCAGGGGTGGCAGGCCCGGCAGCACCTGCAGATCCTGGGTGACCCGAATCTCGGCCTGACCGGTGCCAAAGCGTTGCAGCCCGGATGAGGCCACCGCGACCAAACGGAATCGTGTCAGTGCATCATTGATGGGCACGTCCACCACGGCCTCGCCCTGGGCATTCAGCGGCACATCACCTTGCCACAGGAGCAAGGTGTCCAGCAGCTCTCGCGTGGCGCCACCGCCACCGCCGCCCCCAGGGGCCACAGCCTTGCGCCCGTAGTGGCGGCGGCCCACCACTTCACTGTTCGCGGTGCTGGTTTCAACGCCCCAGGCGCGCTCCTGCAGCAGCCCTTCCAGCAGGTTCCATGAGGGGTTGGGCGACAAGGCCAGCAGCCCGTCATCCACCGCCGCGAAGGCCACCGAGCCCTGCACGGGACGGCCCTGGTGTGTCACGCGGATGCGGGTGCGGGCGGTATCGCGCACACCGTACACCCCCTTGTCGGGCCGCACCTCCACCTTCAAGGTGTGTTCTGCACGGCCGATGCGCAAGGCGGCCACACCCAACTTGTACGCTGGTCGGGACAGGTCAACCATCGCGGTGGGGGCCTTGTAACTGCGGCCCTCATACCAGAAGGCGCGAGCCCACTCCACGGGTGAGCGCCAACCCCACGTGAAGAAGCTGTACCAGGGCACCTCCCGCAATCGGCCCCGCAGTGCCATCACGCTGACGTACACATTGGGCGCCCAGCTTTGCGCAAGCTCGTCCCCGTGGCCGGCTTTCGGAATGGGCACCTCGATCACGGGGGCATCACCTTGCAACTTCATCACGCGCGTATCGATGACTCCTTCACGCTCGACGGCCACCAGCACCGTGGCTTGTCTGAAGGGCATGCGCACTTGCAATCGGGCGGTCTGGCCTGGCTCGTAGGCTGGTTGCTCGGGCAACACGTCCATGCGGTCGTCGTTGTCTTGTGCAAACCAAAGCTCGCCTTGGTCCGTGATCCACACGGTGGTGGCGGCCTCTGCCATTCGCTGGTGGCTGTCTTTGGCGCGGGCCACCAGTTCCACCTCGCCGGCCTGTTTCAAGCGGGTCTCGCACCACAGCAGGCCACGGGCATCGGTCTGCCCGTCACAGACCGTGCCCAGGTTTTTCACCTCGGTGCGGTTGTCATACGCATAAAAGCCGCCCACGATGCGCTTGCGGTGACTGAAATGCTGCAGCAGGCGCGCCTCCACGGCCACACGCTGGCCCCGCAGCGGCTTGCCTGCGGTGCTCAAGGCCGCCACCTGAAAACGCACCAGGCTGGCATCGTCTCCCGTGCCGCCGGCCCAACGGCTGCTGGTCAAGCCCAGCACCACGTCGCTGGGCCACACCGGCACGGTGGTGGCCACCGTCTGCACCTCACCATTCGGGTCGGCAAAGCTCAGTTCGGCATGCACTTCCCCGGGGCGCTGAGCTTGGCGCCAATCGGGCAATGAGGCCAACGACACGCGGGCCAGCCCCTGGCGGTCGGTCACCACGCCCACGGCCTTGGCCAGCACGCGCTCACCACCAGAGGCCAGCTCGGCCTCGTGGTCGTCCATGCCGTTGTCATCCCCATCGCTGCCCGGCATGGTGTGATCGGGCTGAATGCGCCGCGGCGACTCGAAGCTGAAGGATTCGTACTCAGCGAAACGCGGGGTGCGCTCTCGCCAGATGGCCGTGACCTGGCCCGCCGCCTGCTGCATGGCGCCGCCCGACAGGTGGCGCAACTGAATGGACAAAGGCAACGAGGCTGGCGCCACCTGCACAGCCTGCGGCGGCACAAGACGCGCATCAACCAGCGGCACCCTGAACTCTTCGACCCTGAAAGTGCCCGAGGCCCAACTGCGACGGTCTTGCACACCGCTGTCGGCGGGGCGGTTCGACGAGGCGATCACCGGCCCTTCCAGGCTCACCTCATACACCCCCAGTTGGGCCTGCGGAGGTATGGTCCAGCGCGACAAGGCATGCAGTCCGGCCTGAGGGCGCGCCTCCCAGCGCAGCGGCATGGTGATCTCGGTGCCCGAGCCCTGGTGCACGATCTTCAGTGTGTCCGGCCATTGCGCAGGCGGCACCCCCTTGAGGCCCAGGCGGTGCTCGATGCGCACAAAATGCTTCATCGAGACGGTTTCGCCGGCGCGAAACAGGCTGCGGTCGAACACGGTGTGGGCACGCACGCCGTCGTGACCCCAGTCGGATTCCGGTGACTGCGTGGGGTGCTGGAATCGCCAGGGCTCGATGCCCTTTTGCCAGTCACTGAAGACGAACGCGACATCGGTCTGCCCCTGGTAAGGGCCACTGCGAAGGGTGTGACGGGCCATCACGAAAAGGCCATCGTCCACCGTGCATTGGCTGCGCTCCACCGCCAGCGGGCTTCCCACGTGCGCCAAGCCATCGCCGTCAGTGCGGCCATGCCACAGCCGCGTGCCGCGGCAATCGTGCACCGCCACCTCTGCGTCCTTCACGGGTTGGCCCTTGTCCAGGCTGGTGACCCACACCAAGGCGTTGTCGCGCCCGAGCTTGAAGTGCACCGACAGGTTGGTCACCAACACCCCGGTTCGCACGTACATGGGACCGGCCTGTGGCAGCAACGCAGCCCCCAAACGGGGCGACTCCAGCTCGACCACGTGGTAACCCGGGCCAGCCAACGGAATGCCCACCACTTCAAAAGGTCGGGGATCACCGGGGGGTGAACGCGGCACCTGCAACTGCTTCACACCGCCTGCCGCCCCGCCCGCACCCGCCAGCAATGACAACTCGCGCGTGGCGATCCATCGCTCACGCTGCACCTTGCGGGGACGAGCCTGCGGCTCGCCATCGTCCTCGTGCACCGTCACCCACTCGGTCCATTCCGCCTTGGGTCGCCCGAGTTCGCGCGCGGACAACTGAGACTCATGGTATCGACGCACCTGCCTCATCCACGTCAGGATGTCGGCAGCACTGTGCAGCGTCTTGCTGCGCACGGGCAAGGCCTGTTCAACTTGTCGCACCGTGACCGGCAACAGCGGCGGCTGACCTGGCTCGGCATGCAGCTCGATCACCCCAAAAGGTGCTGCCGCAAACTTGGCCAGCGGCGGCATGTCGCCAGTGGTCACACTCAGCGGGAAAGCCCCGGCATTGGCCAGCGGGCGGCCTGCATCGTCAACCAGGCCCTGGGGCAGGCTCAAGGTGTAGCGGGTGTCGGGCTGGAACGGCGGCGCAAAGACCAACTCGTGCACCAGGGCCTCAGGCGTCGAGCCGACCGAATCGGGCTGAACCGGCATGAGGGCGGCCCCGTTGGGCGGCTGCAGGCGCACCTGTTGCACCCACGACCGCGGAACAGGGGCGCTGAAACGCAGACTCAAGGGACGCACCGGCAGGCACGGTTTGTCGGCGCGTTCACGCTCACATGACAACTCGGCCGTGAAGATGGGCTGAACGGTGTAGTCAAACACCTGCGCATCACGCGTGATGGCCTCGGGCATGGCCTTGGCGGCAATGCCTGCGCCCCAGACCAGCTTGACTTGTGCATCAGGGGGCAACGGGCGCTGGCAGGCCAGGACCAGCGCCTGGGCCGCTTCTGCAGCCGGGATGCGGCGGGCTTTGAGCACCGCCTCACGCTCGGCGCCAAGGATCAGGCGCACAGGCAGGCGCTCACCCAGCCCTTCCACCAGGCAGTGCGCACGTGCAGCCACCGATGGCAGATCAGGAACGCCGGTCAAGCGCAACAAGAAGGCCTGGTGCTCTTCAATCTGCCCGCCGCTCGGCTCCACCCGACGCACGGCCGGCCCACCGGTCTGAAACCCGAAGTTGGCCGCGCCCGGGCGACGGCCCTGCAACACGCAGCGCACGCCTGGCGGCACCTGGGCGTCAAAGTCATGCACCCAGGTGCGTGGATTGACCCATCGGCCCTGCCCCGACGGCACGGGCCCCGTGCACGTCAGATCATAGGGCGCCGGGGCACGGGGATCGCCCGCAGGCACGGCGGGCTGCGCAAAGCGAACCGACACCTGCTGCACCAGTCCCACCACACCTTTGGGCGAGGCCTGTTGCACCACCACCGGGGCATCGGCGCCCCACTGGGTCGCCGCCACAGGCATGGCACTGAGGGCCACCAACCATGCCGCCCCCATGGATTGCAGGCGGGGCCGCTTGACCATCATCCTTAACGCGCGCAGCATGAAATTCCCTGTGGTTGACGGTGCCCGAGACGGCACCTCGAAGTGGCTTTGACGCCGACTTCGAGTCTAATTGTCGCCCCTCATCCCCTGACTGGTGAAAAGGTAACAACACTGTCAGCCAAACATCCCTATAGTGCGGGTACGTTCCCGTACCGGAGGTCTCATGACTGCTGCAGCCCACGCTTCCCGCCACGACCAACACGTGCCCATCGTGCCCCGCGAAAAGCTGGACTTTGGCCTGGATGGCGACATCCCACGCTACTGGATGGACAACGATCCCTTCAAGACGCGCTTTTTTGATGCCATGTCGACCCTGTTCCCGCAGGGCGAAAAATTCTTCATCACCAGCGTGCGCGAGTTCAAGGACGAAGTCACCGATCCGCAACTCCAGCAAGAAGTGCGCGACTTCACGCGTCAAGAAGCCCAGCACAGCATGATCCACCGGCAGTTCAACGACCGGCTCGCCGCGCAGGGGGTGGACATCGATTACATCAACCGGGAGCTGGAGCAGCATTTCTTCGAGCGGCTGCCCAAGTTCACCAGCCGCTACCAGCGTCTGGCAGCCACCGCAGCGCTGGAGCACTTGACGGCCATGATGTGCACCTGCTTCTTCGAACGCCGGGAACTGCTGGAGACCAGTGACCCCCGCGTTCGCGCCATGTATGCGTGGCACGCGATCGAAGAGGTGGAGCACAAGGCCGTGGCCTATGACGTGCTGACCAAGGCTGCCAAGGTGTCTTACCCGCGACGGGTGTTGTCGATGATGATCGTGACGTTTGGCTTTCCGTTCACAGTGGCCACGATCATGAACCACATGTTCAAGGTGGACGGCTTCAGCTTCCTGGAGCGCATGAAGCTGTGGGCCAAGGGGCTGTGGTGGTTCTACAAGCCAGGCGGCCTGTTCCCGCCCACGCTGGGCTACTACTTCGCGTATTACAAGCCTGGCTTCCACCCCTGGAAGGTCAAAGAAATGCCCAGCTATGGCACGTGGCTGGAAACCTACCAGGCCACGGGCGACGCCATCGCAGCCGGCAACGCCCTGCACGCGGCGGGACGCTGAGCCTGCGACAGCGGCCGGTCAAAGGTGGTTGAAGGCCTGGTTCAGGTCGTTCATCAGGTCATCGGGCGATTCCAGCCCGATGGCCAGGCGCACCACCGTGCCCTCACGGCCGGCCAGGGCACCAAACTGGCGCATGCCCTTGAGCGCGTAGGGCATCACCAGGCTCATGGGGCCACCCCATGAATAGCCGATCTTGAACAGCTTGAGCGCATCAACCATGGCGTGGACGCGGGCGGTGGGATAGCGGCTGGCATCGAACACCATCGACACCAGGCCACCAGCAGCCGTGCAGTGTTCAGCCCAGTGCGCATGCCCTGGTGACCCTGGCAAGGCCGGGTGCAGCACCTGGGCCAGTTCGGCGCGCTGCGTCAGCCACTGTGCCACCTGCCGGGTGGCCGCGTCATGCGCGTGGTAGCGCAAGGCCATGCTGGGCAGGCCGCGCAAAATAGCCTCGGCATCGTTGGCCCCCACGCCCAGGCCCAGGCGCATGTGAGTGAGCTTCAAACGCTGGTGCAAGGCGTCGTCTCGGGTCACCACCGAGCCCATCAGCACATCGCCACCGCCGGATGGGTATTTGGTCAGGGCATGCACCGACACATCCACCCCCAGCTTGAACACATCGAAGGCCAGGCCGGCGCCCCAGGTGTTGTCCATGGCGACCACCAGGCCGGGCTGCTGTCGGGCCACCTGCATCAGGCCGCTGAGGTCCGGAAACTCCAGCGTGACCGAGCCCGCCGCCTCCAGCCACAGCAGGCGCGAGCGTTCGCTCAACACCGCCTGCAACGACGCGGCATCCAGCGGGTCATAAAAGCGGTGGGTGATGCCCCAATGCGCCAGCTCGCCCCGGGCCAGGTCTTTGCCCGGGCCATAAGCGTTGTCGGGCAGCAGCACTTCATCGCCCGCGCGCAGCAGGCCCATGTTCACCAGTGCCAGCGCCGACAGGCCCGACGGCGCCAGCAGCGTCTGCAGCCCACCTTCCAGCGTGGCCAGGCGTTCTTCCAGCGTGAAGGTGGTGGGTGTGCCGTGCAGGCCGTAGGTGTAGCCGCTCTTGTCCTTCCACTGCCGGGTGGCCAAAGCCGCCGTGTTCTCGAAGATCACGGTCGAGGCCTTGTGCACCCCCGGCACCACCGCGTCGAACCCGCCAGGGGCCCGGTACGGATGGTGGATGAGCTGGGTGGCCTTGTCAGCGGACATCAGATCGGCAATCAGATCGGCAGGCCCACCAGGTCGTGGCCTTCCACGGCCACGATGCGGGCGCGGGTGAACTCGCCCACCTTCAGCGTCTTGCTGGCCTTCTCGGGCGGCAGCAGGCGCACGGTGCCATCGATCTCGGGCGCGTCCGCATACGTGCGCCCCACCCCGCCCTTGCGACCCAAGGCCGGTGCGCTGTCCACCAGCACCTGCATGGTGGCGCCCAGGCGGCGCTGCAGCTTGGCAATCGACACGGCCTCGGTCACTTCCATGAAACGGGCACGGCGCTCTTCGCGCACCTCGTCGGGCAAGGCGCCTTCCAGGGCGTTGGCCGGCGCGCCCTCGATCGGCGAATAGGCGAAGCAGCCTGCGCGGTCGATCTCGGCCTCTTTCATGAAATCCAGCAGGTATTGGAATTCGTCTTCTGTTTCACCGGGGAAGCCGGCGATGAAGGTGGAGCGCACCACGATTTCAGGGCACAGCTCACGCCAGCGGCGCAGACGATCCAGGTTCTTCTCGCCATTGGCCGGGCGTTTCATGCGCTTGAGCACGTCCGGGTGGGCGTGCTGGAACGGCACGTCCAGGTAAGGCAGCACCAGGCCTTCGGCCATCAGCGGGATCACCTCGTCCACATGCGGATAGGGGTACACATAGTGCAAGCGCACCCAGGCACCATGGGCCTGCGCCATTTCGCCAATCTTGGCCACCAGGTCCAGCATGCGGGTCTTGACGGGCTTGCCATCCCAGAAGCCGGTGCGGTACTTCACATCCACGCCATAAGCGCTGGTGTCCTGGCTGATGACGAGCAGCTCTTTGACGCCTGATTCAAACAGCGCCTTGGCTTCGCTCAGCACGTCGCCGATGGGACGCGAGACCAGGTCGCCGCGCATGCTGGGGATGATGCAGAAGCTGCAGCGGTGGTTGCAGCCCTCAGAGATCTTCAGGTAGGCATAGTGCTTGGGCGTGAGCTTGATGCCGGCGACCCCTCGAAATTCCGCGCGCGCCTCGGGCACCAGGTCCACGAACGGGTCGTGGGGCTTGGGCACGTGCAGGTGCACAGCATCCATCACCTCTTGGGTGGCATGGGGGCCGGTCACGGCCAGCACGCTGGGGTGCACGTCCTTGACGAGGTTGCTGCCCGCATCGGCACCGGCCTTGGCCCCCAGGCAGCCGGTGACGATCACCTTGCCGTTTTCGGCCAGGGCCTCGCCGATGGTGTCCAGGCTTTCCTTGACCGCGTCGTCGATGAAGCCGCAGGTGTTGACGATCACCAGATCGGCGCCGGCGAAGGTCTTGCTGGTTTCATAGCCTTCGGCGCGCAACTGGGTGAGGATCAGCTCGGAGTCGGTCAGGGCCTTGGGGCAGCCCAGGCTGACAAAGCCGATCTTCGGGGCGCTGGCGGGAGGAGCGGTGGGGGACAGTTCGGAACTCATGGGAGTGGATTGTCCGGCAAATCGGGGCTCGGCGCGCGACCGAGGTTCGCCCGGAAATGGGGGATGGCCACAACGGGATGGCACTATGCTGTCCACACCATCAGCGTGGCGCACCCATCGCAACGCCATCAACCCAAGGAGCACCGTGAAAATCGTCAAAACCATCCTGGCGGGTGACCGGGTGCGGCTAGAGCCGCTGAGGCAGGATCACCTCGCCGGTCTCGAGGCAGCCATCGAAGACGGCCAGCTATGGACCATCCCGGTCACCTTCGTGCCCCAGCCAGACCACCTGGGTGAATTCCTGAGTGCAGCCGAGTCCGCCTTCCAAGCTGGACGCGAGCTGGCCTTCGCCACCATCGATAGCCAGTCTGGCAAGGTGGTGGGCAGCACGCGCTTTCGCAACATCGAGGCTCAACACCGCCGGGTAGAGATTGGCGCCACGTTCGTGGCGGCCTCCAGTCAGCGCACGCACGTCAATACTGAGGCCAAGCTCCTCATGCTGCAACACGCCTTCGAGACCTGGGGGTGCAACCGGGTAGAGCTGCTCACCGACGAGCGCAACAACCGCTCGCGCCAAGCCATCGAGCGCATCGGCGCCCGACAAGAAGGCATTCTGCGCAACCACATGGTGATGCGCGACGGCTTTGTGCGCAATTCAGTCATCTACAGCATCACCGCCACCGAATGGCCCGAGGTGAAAGCGGACTTGAATGCCCGCGTACGCGCCCGGGCGGCGTGAACCCAATCACTCTGGAAGGACCCCCGCCATGTCTGATTTTGTGTCTCAATTTCTGGCTGCAGGGGCCTTCACCCTGGTCACCGCCGCCGTGGCCGCGGGCACTTATTTCCTCACCCGTTGGAACAACTACAAAACGCTGTCGGCCAAGTACCGTGACAGGCTGTATGAGCTCAACAAACTGGGTGTTCAATACGGTGATGTGGCTTACGAGTTTCTCAACCCAGCCAATTTCACTGGCTCGTACTTTGCGCGGTTGTCAGGGGTGCCGGCAGGCGCCGGTGCGACAGGCCTGCAAGGCCTCCAGATGGCGACCCGCTTGCGTTCTTATGTGTTCTTTCGCCTGAACTTTTACGAAGAGCTGTTTTATGCAACCGAGTCGTCCCACGTGGTCATGGAAGACCGCAAAGTGTGGCGCAGCTACCTGGAAACCCAGCTACAGCACCCCCTGGTGCGCGAGTTGCTGACCCAAGAGCAGCGGCGTTTCGGCATTCGATTCGTGAAGTTTGCCGGATTGTCGCCAGATTGAATGCGCCAATCTGGCCTAGAGACTTTCCATATTGGCCGGTGAACGCCGATACCGATACAGTGAGGTTCCTACAGCGGCTGGCACCCGCATGGCGCAAGATCGGAGCAGCCCATGGCATCGGTATCCCTTCCCCCCCAGCTCGGTCGCAACAGGCGACCTCACGGCATCCGTCCCGCCAGCGCGCCCACGGCGTACAGCGGGGGCCAGGACTGGGGCGAACGTGCCCTGCAGCGCACCTGGCGCAGCGTGGGAGCCCTCTTTTTCGGTATTGGCATCGTCAATGCCTTTGTGCCTGTGCTGCCCACCACGGTGTTTTTGTTGATCGGCTTGTGGGCGTATGGCAAGGGCGACCCACGCATGCGCGAACGCCTGTTGGCACACCCACGTTTTGGGCCAGGCCTGCGCTTGTGGGTTGAAAAAAAGCAGATCTCTCGCAAAGGCAAGGTCGCAGCCATCTCCGGCATCGCCGCCAGCGCAGCCCTCACCGCATACGGCTTGGGCCCCCGCCCACTGATGTGGGCCATCCTGGGCGGGCTGGGCGCGCTGTGCGCTTATCTGGCCACGCGGGCCGAGCCAACAGTGGCAGCGGCCTGAAACAACTGACAAGAAAGATTCACGGGGAAAACACCCACAACAACTTGTCACAAGCCTTTGTTACGATCGGCTCCAATTTTCACAGGGAGCAGATTGATGATGAAGTCTTTGATGATTGCCGCCGTGGCGGCTTCCGTTCTTGCTGGCTGCGCAAATGCACCCCGCAAAGCATTCAACCGCGAAGGCGCAACGCAGCTGAAATCGGTTGCGGTGGCTGAGCGAAGTGATGAAGAGTCATACAACATCAACATCATTGCCCATCCGGGCGTGAATTTCGGTTTGATCGGCGGTTTGATCGCAGCCGCAGATTTGACCAGCAAGTCCAACAAGCTCACCGAAGCCCTTGATCCTGCCCAGACAGCTTTGCAAAAACGTCTGTCGACAAAGGTGGCAGAACAGCTCAACGGCACGGGGTATGACGCCAGCATCACGTTCGTGCCTGCGCGCACAGACAGCGGCAAAGCCTACGAGGCGCTCCGTGCCAACCTGGCAACCGACGCCGTGCTGGACTTGGGCTTTTATGGTGGCTACACAGCTGCTGGTCCCGGCTCTGACTACCTTCCCTACATCCGTGTGGACGTGATCACCAAGGACGTCAAGTCAGGCGAGGTCCTCTATCAGGATGTGATCACCTATGGGTACACCCACCAGGGCCAGCAAACCGTTCACCTCGAGAGTGACGCCCGCTATCGATTCAAGGATCTGGACGACCTGATGTCTCGCAAGGATCTGGCGCGTGAGGGTCTGCAGGCTGGCATTGACCTGGTGGCAACCCAAGTGGCCACCGACTTGAAGCGCTGAGGTGCATATGTCAATGTCGGCGCTGCGTTGGCGGCTTACGTTGCTTGCGTCAGGGTTGAGCCTGGCCGCGTGCAGCAACTTATCCCCCCAGGAAAGAGCATCTCGAGCAGAGGCTGATTTGGCTGCACGAACGCCCTGCTGTGCTGAATGGAGCTTGGCGCCCACCCGTTCGCTACCGACGGAAGCCACCAAGTTCTTGATGAATGAAACAGCTGAGGTGTTTTTGCAAGATGGCGAGAAAGCCTATGGCGTGCTGTTTGAGTTGCCAGAGTTTGCCAAGACCTACAGCGTCACTTTGACAAGCATCACGCAAGGCATGCAAACCGAACGGATGGTGTTTGCGCCAAGGGTCAAGATGATGAACAGCCGCTTTGAAGTGACGCGGTCATTTCATGAGTCGGACCTCCGCACCCGCGGGGGAAACCCCGAACGCACCATCTACATCAACCCGGCCAACGCTGGCGAGCGGTATATGCTGATCCACGGATCAGGTTTGCGCGGCAGCTACAGCAAAAAGATCCCTGTGCAAACAAGCCAAGCCATTCATACAGGCTTTGGTGTGGTCTATTGGGCAGATGGAGCTGATGTCGTTGCGACCACGCGCAGTTCACCCTACGGTGAAATCGAAGTTCAAGTGGATGGGTTGAAACCCGCTGCTCGTTGATGCGGCGAGCGTGCAACCGCACGCTCACTCCGCCGGCACGTCCAACGGCACGTCGTTCAAATCCATCACAGGCGCGTCAGCGCCCATGTCTTCAATCTGCATGTCGATGGTGACTTCATCCAGGTTCACCTGAGGCTCCTTGTCAAGCCAGTGTGTGACCAGGCCGGGCCAGAAGATCAGGATGGCCACCAGCAACAACTGCAGGCCAAGCCAGGGGATGGCTCCAAGGTAGATGTCTTTGGTGGCGATGGGACGCGCCAGCGCGCCGTTGTTGTGCACCTGATCAGCCACTCCCCGCAGGTAGAAGAGCGCAAAGCCAAACGGGGGGTGCATGAAGCTGGTCTGCATGTTGACGCACAGCAGCACGCCAAACCAGACCAGGTCAATGCCCAGGGCCTGGGCCACCGGGGCCAGCAAGGGCACGACGATGAAGGCGATCTCGAAGAAGTCGAGGAAGAAGGCCAGGAAGAACACGAACAGGTTCACGGCGATCAGGAAACCTACCGGACCGCCCGGGAGATCACTGAGCATCTCTTCGATCCACACATGGCCGTCCACCCCCTGAAACACCAGCGAAAACACACTGGCGCCCAGCAAGATGAAGATCACCATCACCGTGACTCGCATGGTGGATTGCATGGCCTGCCAGATGAGCGTGGTGTTCAACCGCTTGTGCACCGCCGCCAGCGCCATGGCCCCCATGGCGCCCATGGCACCGGCCTCGGTGGGTGTGGCCAGCCCCATGAACAAGGTGCCCAGGACGAGAAAGATCAGGGCCATCGAGGGCACCATGCCCCACAGCACCCGGCGCACCAGCGGCCAGCCGCGCTCGGTACGTGCCTCTTCAGGCAAGGGCGGCACCCACTGCGGACGCAGCAGCGCCACGCCCAGGGTGAACAGCAAAAAGATGCCAATCTGCATCAGTGAGGGCCCGATCGCCCCCATGTACATGTCGCCCACCGAGCGGCCCAACTGATCGGCCAGGATGATCAGCACCAGCGACGGCGGAATGACCTGGGTGATGGTGCCCGAGGCCGCCACCACACCAGTGGAAAAGCGCATGTTGTAGCCGGCCCGCATCATGATGGGCAAGGCAATGACGCCCATGGCGATCACACTGGCGGCCACGGTGCCGGTGATGGCCCCCAGGATGGCGCCCACCACGATGACAGCAAATGCGATGCCGCCGGGAAAGCGCCCGAACAGTTGCGCAGTACCCTCCAGCAGGTCTTCTGCCAGACCGCAGCGCTCCAGGATGGCCCCCATGAAGGTGAAGAAGGGGATGGACAGCAGCAACTCGTTGGAGACGATGCCAAACAAGCGCAGCGGCAGGTTGGCCATGAACGCTTCTGGAAAGTAGCCCTGGCCGACGGCATAGTAGCCAAAAGCCATGCCCAACCCACCCAGGGTGAAGGCCACAGGGAACCCCAGCACCATGGCCAGCACCAGGCTGCCGAACATCACGGGGGCGAGCATCTCCATGCCGCTCATGCGCGGATCCTCACTGCGCTCACTGTTGTGGTCTTTCGTAGTGCAGGTCGAGATCAAGCTCACCGCGCAGGTAGTTGATGCGGCGGATGAGCTCGGCCAGCCCCTGAAGCGCCAGCATCAGAAAGCCTGCAGGAATGGCCAGCTTGATGGGCCAGCGAACCAGCCCACCAGCGCTGGGAGACATCTCGTGCTGCTGGTAGGCGTCGAGGGCGTAGGGCCAGGCCAACCAGGCAATGATCAGGCACAGGGGGATCAGCACGAGGGCCAGGCCCACCGCATCGATCCACGCCTTGGTGCGGGGCTGCCGTCCACCATAAAGAACGTCAACGCGCACATGCTCGTTGAGCCGCAGCAAGAGCGGCGCCCCCATGAACACGGCCATGCCGAACAGGTACCACTGCACCTCCAGCCAGGCATTCGACCCCATGCTGAAGGCGTAGCGCGCAGTGGCCGCGCCGGCACTGATGAGACATGCGGCGAACAACGCCCAGGCAGCACCCAGGCCCAGCCAGCGCGACAGCGCGTCCATCAGCCTCACATAAGCGTGTGCCATCTGCCTCATGTGTTCTGGCCTTGCCCGGCTGCGCTCGGAAAGAGGCTCAAGCGTCCAGGGATGCCGCCTGCATGTACAGGCTGGTCGAGCGCGCACCACTGCGGCAGAACATGAGCAGCGGCCGAGGCAGTGTTTTGAGCAACGCTGCGCACTGTGCAATCTGCTCAGGCGACTGGTAGCCGCCCTGGACAGGCAGATAGGCGTAACTCAGGCCCACGGCCTGGGCGGCCGCCTCGATCTGCGCGCTGGTCGGCTGGTCAGGGCCACCTTCCATGTCAGGGCGGTTGTTCATGATGGCCTTGAAGCCGGCCTCGGCCGCGGCAGCCATGGCGTCGGGTGTCAGCTGAGGGGCTGCATACACACCTTCGGCGATGGGCTGCAGGGTCACTTGGTTGCTCATGGCGTCGTCCTCAAAGGTGGGGGCACAGGGCCGAAGCGTAACGCAGTTCAGTCACAGGATTCAGCCCGCCAGCGCCGTCTTGACGGCGGCAGACACCTGCGCCATTTCAGCCTGGCCCCCGAGGCGCTGTTTGGCCACGCCCATGACCTTGCCCATGTCACCAGGGCCTGACGCGCCGAGTTCGGCCACGATGGCCTTCACGGCAGCCAGAATCTCATCGGCCCCCATCCGTGCGGGCAGATAGGCCTCCAGCACGGTGATCTCGGCTTTTTCCTTGTCGGCCAGGTCTGCGCGAGCGGCGGCCTCGTACTGCTGGGCAGCATCCTTGCGCTGTTTGATCAGCTTGTCGACGATGGCCACGATCAAGGTGTCGTCCAGCTCGACACGCTCATCGACCTCTTTTTGCTTCATGGCCGCCATCAGCATGCGGATGGTGCCCAGGCGCTCGGCTTCTTTGGCGCGCATGGCGGCTTTCATGTCGTCGTTGATGCGTTGTTTGAGGCTCATGATGGCGGCAGAATTAGGTGGATCTGAAAAAAGCAAAGCCCGCATGGGCGTCCCCGCGCGGGCTTCGGTGCTGTGAAGCCTTGAGGCCTGAACAGCCTGAAGGCCAGAAACTGATCAGTACAGCTTCTTGGGCAGCTGCATGCTGCGCACGCGCTTGTAGTGACGCTTGACGGCGGCGGCCTTCTTGCGCTTGCGCTCGGACGTGGGCTTCTCGTAGAACTCACGGGCGCGCAGCTCGGTCAGCAGACCCAGCTTTTCGATGGTGCGCTTGAAGCGGCGCAGGGCCACGTCAAACGGCTCGTTTTCCTTGACACGGATGGTCGTCATTCGGATTCGCTTTCAGTTTGAATGCATTCAACAGGCTAGAGCAAGGCCCGTCAAAACACCCAAAACACCACCAAACATGGCGCTCAAGGCATTTTGATCAAGGCGGTGCATGCGATCATGCCCAAGCCCAACCAACAAAGCCAAAGATTATACCCTGATATTCTCAAATTGGCCACAATCCCTGTTGGGCGGTCATGTGGGCCAGATCGGCCGCACTGGGCCAGGCCACATCAGGACAGGCCTCCGCGGGATTCAATCCCTGCTGCCCCAGCAGGGCCAGCCAGGGCGCCAGCACGAACGCACGGCCCATCATGCGCGGGTGAGGCAGGCTCAGCGCGGGAGTTTCACACGTGTGCCCACCGTACCACAGGAGGTCCAGATCCAGGGTGCGCGGCGCGTGCCGATACGGCCGCTGGCGCTCGCCCTCGCGCTCCAGCCGCATCAGGCAAGCCAGCAGTTCATGCGGCCCCAACACGCTGTGCACAGCCGCCACGGCGTTGACGTAATCGGGGCCATCGGCGTCCACCGGGCGACTGCCATACAGCGGCGACATGGCCAGCACCTCGATGCCAGGCTGAGCACTCAGCCCATGCAAGGCGTGCTCGAGCGCCTGGCGCACGTTCCCCAGGTTGCCGCCCATGCCGATGTAGGCCGTCCAGCGCGGCATGCCTTCGGGAAGCCCACACCACGCCAGGGCAGCAGCCTGCGGTGCCGACATGGGATCAGGCCTCGCCAGCGGGTGCACCGCCGGCCGGTTTGCGACGGCGTCGACGACGTTTGCGGGCCGGTGCAGCGCCCTCGCCCACGGTGTGAGTGACATCGATGGCCTCGATGGCCTCGGCTTCGTCGTCGTCGACCTCGTTCATGTCGTGGTGCTCGCGATCGGCCTGCCCCGACTCAGCCTGCCCGGCAGATCGACGCGAACGACCGCCAGTCTTGCGTGCTGGCGCGCCGGCCTGTCGCCGCGCAGCCTCTTCCTCACGGGCGCGCTCCATCAATTGGCGCTGCTCGGATGGATCCGCCAAGGAGAAGTCTTCCCACCAGGTGGCCAGCGCCATGTCGGCCTCGCCCACCTGGGCACGCAGGCGCAAAAAGTCAAACCCTGCCCGGAATCGAGGCTGTTGCACCAGCGTGAAGGGGCCATTGCCCACCCGACGGTCAAATCGCGGCTGCATGGACCAGATCTCGCGCATGTCAGCACCGAGCTTGCCGCGCCCCGAAATGTCGCCGACACGGGCATTGAAGACCTCGTCGATGGCCTGCTGCAGCGCCGGGAAGGCAGGCTCACCGCGTTGCTGGAGGCGCTGCCAGTGCGCCTGCACGTCGTGCCACAGCAAACAGGCCAGCAAAAAGCTGGGCGCCACGGGCTTGCCTTCGCCGACACGACGGTCGGTGTCGGCCAGGGCCAGCTGGACAAACTGCTCGCGGCCCGGATGCCGGCGTGCTTCGTCAAACACAGCGTCCAGGATGGGGAACACCCCCCGGTCGAGCCCCTGCTTGCGCAACTCCGTCAGCGAGGCTTGTGCATGCCCCGTCTGCAGCAGTTTGATCATTTCATCAAACAAGCGCGACTGGGGAATGTTGGCCAGCAACTCGGCCATCTCACGCACAGGCTCACGGGTGTGGGTCTCAAGCTCAAAGCCCAGCTTGGCGGCAAAACGCACCACCCGAATGATGCGCACCGGATCTTCACGGTAGCGGGTGACCGGATCCCCGATCATGCGCAGCACACGCTTTTTGGCGTCCTTGATGCCACCGTGATAGTCCACCACGATGCCCGTGTTGGGGTCGTAATACAGCGCATTGACCGTGAAATCTCGTCGCGCGGCGTCCTGATCTTGCGGGCCCCAGACGTTATCGCGCAGCACGCGACCGCTGGCGTCGACCACGTGGGTCTTGTCCGCCAACTCTTTCTTGGACGTTTTCTCATTGCCGGCCACTTGCTCGGCGGCGCTGGCATCGAGGTAGGCCCGGAAGGTCGACACCTCGATCACCTCGTGCTCACGACCGCGGCCGTACACCACGTGCACGATGCGGAATCGCCGACCGATGATGAAGGCACGACGAAACAAGGCCTTGACCTGTTCGGGCGTGGCGTTGGTGGCCACGTCGAAATCCTTGGGGCGGTGACCCAGGATCAGATCACGGACGGCGCCACCGACGATGTAGGCCTCGTAGCCAGCATCCTGCAGGGTGTCGACGACCTTGCGTGCGCGGTCATCCACCCAATCGGGGTCGATGCCGTGCTCGCTGGCGGGCACCTCCACGCGCTTGCCGGTGGGGATGCGCGGGGCTTTGGCGGCGCGCTTGGCTGCAGCAGCAGGACGCATCGCGGCCGGCGCTTTGCCCAGAATCTTGTTGATGAAGGTCTTGATCATGCAAACAAACGAAGGATGGGCCAGCCGCGCTCCAGGGCCACGGCCTCCAGCGAGGGGCTGGGGTTGGTGGCCACCGGATGAGTGGCACGCTCCAGCAAAGGCAGGTCGTTGGGGGAGTCGCTGTAGAAGCTGATGCGCCCGAAATCGGACCACTGCCGACCCAGACTGGCCAGCCATTGTTCCACACGTGTGATTTTGCCCTCACGGAAGGAGGGCACGCCATCAATCTGACCCGTGACACGCCCATGTGCGTCGCGCACCAGGCGCACGGCCAGGAGGTGCTCCACGTCGAACGCATCTGCGATGGGTTGGGTGACGAATTCGTTGGTGGCCGTCACGATGGCCAGCAGATCACCCTGGGCGCGGTGGCGTTCAACCAGCTCGCGCGCCTGAGGCTGCACTGCCGGAAGGATCACCTGCGCCATGAAGGCCTGTTGCAGCGCATGCTGGGCATCGTCGTCCATTTGACGCCAGATGCTGGTGGTGAAGTTGATGTAGTCACCCAGCACCAGGGTGCCGTCGCAATACTGCTGATAGAAGTCGTTGTTGCGGCGGCGATAGTCTTCGCCGTCAGCCAGCCCCTGCCGAATAAGGAACTCTCCGAATTCGTGGTCGGAATCCAGCGGCAACAGCGTGTGATCAAGGTCGAACAGGCACAGGTTCATGTGGTCTCCAGGGTCATCACCTCGCGCACCAGCGGCACGGTGATGGGGCGATGCGCCTCCAGGGCATAAGCATCGAGTTGATCCAGCAAACGCATCAGCGAGCCCAGGTCGCGGCTGAAACGATTCATCAGGTAGGCCAGCACTTCGTCGGGCAAATGCATGCCGCGGCGCTGGGCCTCTGCCACCAGCGCTTCGCGCAGACCGGCTTCATCCAGCGGCGAGAGCTGAAACACCAGCCCCCACCCCAGGCGGGTGCGCAAATCATCGCGCACGGGCAGGTCCACCGGCGGTGCGCCCCCCGCGGCCAGGATGACCAGCGCACCGCCCGTGGTGCTGGCAGCCGACTCGATGAACAGGTTGAACGCCAGGTGCTGCTCGTCCACATGCAAGGCATGGGCGTCATCGATCAGGGCCAGGGTGGGCGCCTGGGGGGCGTCTGCCTCCCACATCTGGCAGCTTCCGGGCGCCAGCCAGATGGCACCCCACCCCCATGCACGAACCTGGGCCAGCATGGCGCGCAGCAGGTGGGTCTTGCCGCAGCCCGCCGGCCCCCAGAGGTAGACGGGCGAGGCGGGAGGTTCGTGGGCCTGCCAGTGGCACAGCCATGACAGCACCTCCTGGTTGCGCCCCGGCAGGAAGTCACTCAGCCCTGGTTGCCGCTGTGGACCCAGGTCCAGCAGCATCTGCCGCATGCCCATGAATGGCCCCTCAGTCACCCAGGTACAGGCGGCTGCCCTGCCATGCCTGAAGCCCTCGCCGTCCCATGATGGTCAGCAGTGCCGTGCAGGGCAAGGCGATGAGCAGCCCCCAGAAGCCCAGCCACTGACCAAACAGCATCAAGGCCAGGATGACGCCCAAGGGGTGCAGACCAATGCGCTCTCCCACCAGCCGTGGTGTGAGCAGAAAGCTTTCAACAAACTGGCCGATGCCATACACCAGGCCCACTGCGATCAAGGGGTAGGCCCAGCCGGCGTCGGTGGCAGCAAACTGCAACACCCCGGCCAGCAAGGCCAGCACCAGGCCCAGACCAAAGCCAATGTAAGGAATGCACACCGCCAGCCCGGTGAACACACCGATGGGCAGGGCCAGCGAAAAGCCGGCCACCGCCAGACCCACGCTGTAGTACACCGCCAAAATGAGCATGACCAGCAGTTGCCCTCGCAGGTACTGCCCCATGATGTCGTCGATCTCGCGCAGCAACTCGTCCGAGCTGGTTCGCCAGGTCTGGGGCAGCAAGGCCCGGGCGCGCGCGGTCAAAGACGCCCAGTCAGCCATCACGTAAAAGGCCAGCATGGGCACCAGAATCCCCAAGCCCATCACCGTGAGCACATTGCCTCCGCCCACCACCACCGAGTGCCACAAGGCGCCGCTCCATTGAGGCACGTGCTCTTGCAAGAGCCGCGTGAGCTGACTGCGCCACTCGTCGGCGCTGTCTGGCACCTGAAGGCCCATGGCCTTCAGGCGCGGCGCCAAGTCGGTCCAGACCTGGGCCAGGAGATCCGGCAACTGGCTGCGCAGCATGGGCACCAGTTCTGACACGATCGGCACCAGCAGCACCACAAGGACGGCCGCCACCAGGGCCACCAGCAGCAGGCACAAGCCAATGGCCAGCCCCTGCGGCAGACGCCAGGCCTGCAGCCTGATCACCATGGGCCTGAGCACATAGGCCAACACCACCGCCAGTGCAAAAGGCACCACGATCGCGGCATGCAACCACAACAGGGCCAAGACCAGGGCGCCGATCAGCCACGACTGCCAGCCTACCGATGAGAGGGAGATTTGATTCATGTGGCACCGATTCTATCGGTGCCACGGCAACCCAAGAGCCCTGCGCTGTGGCGATGTCACTGGCCGGCGTAGACCGCGCGGCGGGCGGACTCCAGCGCTTCTTCCAGGCGCGCATAGTCTCGCTGAGACTCTGGCCGGCTTTTGTAGTCGGCCAGGATGGCGGCCTCGCGACGCTTGTACTCGGCCAGCAGTGCGGCTTCACGGGCTTGCTCGTCAGAATCAGGACGCGGCGCAGCGTCGGTCAAGGCTTTTTGGGCCTCTTTGAGGCGCTGTTGACGCACCTGCTCATTGGATTCGATGTCATTGAGCAACGCGGCCTGGATCAACACCGCCTCACCCATGCTCAACTCGCCCTGGCGAAGGCGTTCGGGCACACGCTCAAACAACTGCTCTGCCAAGCGGCGGCGAGCCGCGACGTCCGGACTGTCTTGCAGGCTCTGCCATTGCTCAAAACCACGCTGAAAGCGCAGGTACGTCACGACACGTTCCAGCTCTTTCTCGGGGTTGTCGGTTCGGGACATGGCCTCTTTCAAGGCCGCCCATTCTTCGCCAGTGAAATCTGCAGGCCTGTCGCCCGACAGGGTCGCTGGCGGCAGGGTGTCGAGTGGCTGCATCACCGGCAATTCTTTGATGATGCCGGGCTTCTCGGGGGCAGCATCCACCACCTCGGGGGGCACAACCTGCCGCCCTTGCCACCACCAGACGCCCACACCCAGCAACACGCCCACCACCGGAACCAGCATCCAGAAACGTTTTGAACTTGAGGCGTTTTGGTAAGTGATCATGACAGGGCTGAAACCGAATACAGACAGGTCCGGCGCATTGTGGACCATGCCCCTGGGCACACCGACGTGGGAAAACCCGGCTTCGAGCGCTGCGTGCCGGGAAAGGCCCCCACAGGCGATAAACTGAGGGGTTTGCTGCAGCCGCGCTGCACCACTCCTCAGCGCCACGTATCGGCCTGGTTTCTCGGCCCCATTTCTCAATCCCGTCCCCGGATGAACTCGACTGCCCTGCCCCTGCCTGCGTGGATCGCCATTGGCGCCGTGCTGGCCTACCTGATTGGCTCCCTGTCATTTGCTGTCATCGTGAGCCGCGTTTTTGGCCTGAACGACCCCCGCACGTATGGCTCAGGCAACCCTGGTGCCACCAATGTGCTGCGCTCGGGGAACAAGGCAGCGGCGGTGCTCACCTTGGTGTTCGACGCACTCAAGGGCTATGTGCCGGTGGCACTGGCCGTGGCGTCAGGCTGGCCCGCCGCGGTGGTGGCCGCCATTGGTCTGGGCGCCTTCATCGGCCACCTCTGGCCCGTGTTCTTCAAGTTTGAGGGCGGCAAAGGCGTTGCCACGGCTGCCGGGGTGCTCTTGGGCTTTGATCCGGCGCTGGGCGGCCTGGTGTTGCTGGTCTGGATCGGCATGGCGGCCGTCTTCCGCTACTCGTCGTTGGCGGCACTGACGGCCTCGTTGGCGGCCCCGGCGCTTCAGGTGTGGCTGAATGGACCGAGCCTCATGACGGTCGCCGTGGCCGTCATGAGCGCCTTGCTGATCTGGCGTCATGCCCCCAACATCCGCAAGCTGATCGCAGGCCAGGAGAGCAAGATCGGGCAAACAGCGTGAACATGGCGGCATGAACACGCCGCCCGCCTCGACAGACCGACGCCACTCATGGGTGTCGCTGGCCGTGATCCTGCTGGTCGTGATGGGTGGCAGTCAGGCGTGGTCGTGGTGGCGCGGTGACCGCGCGGCCGAAGCGGTGCGGGTGCACAGCGCCCAGGCCGAAATCACCATGTTCACCACCGACACCTGCCCGTACTGCGAGCAGGCGCGGCAGTGGCTGAACCGCCATCAGGCGACCTGGCAGGAGTGCAACATCGACCAGAACCAGGCATGCCAACGCCTGTTTCAAGCCCGAGGCTCACCTGGCGTGCCGCTGCTGCACGTCAATGGCTTGTGGCGACTGGGTTTTGACCCCGTGTGGCTGGCCGAGGCCCTTCAATCCAGGCCCAAAACGGACAAGTCGCCACGGCCCTGACGCACCACGGCGAGCTCATCGCCACTCAAGTCGATCACGGTGGTGGGCTCGACCGAGCACGCACCAGCGTCGATGACCCCTTGCAGCTGTTTTTGCAGGCGTTCACGGATTTCTTGTGCATCGTTCAATGGCAACTCATCCCCAGGCAGGATGAGGGTCGTGGCCAGCAAAGGCTGGGCATGTTCGGCCAGCAGCGACTGTGTGACCCTGTGTTCTGGCACGCGCAAACCGATGGTGCGCCGCGACGGGTGCGACAGCCGGCGAGGCACTTCTTTGGTCGCCTGCAGGATGAAGGTGTAAGGCCCGGGCGTGCCCAGCTTGAGCAGCCGGTACTGCTGGTTGTCCACCCGCGCGTATTGCGCCAGCTCGGACAGGTCACGACACAGCAAGGTCAGGTGATGGCGCTCGTCCACGCCACGCAATCGACGCATGCGATCAACGGCCGCCTTGTCATCGAGGTGGCAGACCAGTGCGTAGCTGGAGTCGGTGGGCACGGCCAGAATGCCGCCTGCACGCAGCAGGTCGGCGGCCTGCTTCAACAGGCGAGGCTGTGGGTGCTCGGGGTGAACTTCAAAAAGCTGGGCCATGCCGGCAGGTTAACCGATGCCATCGCCCCACAGGCTGCAGACCGGCTCAGGCCTTGACAATGCGGTCGGTCAGCACGTCCCAGATGGGTGTGACGGCCCCGGGCAGGTCGGGCAAGGTGCCCAGATCCGTGTGGCTTTCGGCCGGGTCATGGAAGTCGGAGCCGCGCGATGCCAGCAGCCCGAACTCTTTGGCCATGTCTGCATAACGCTGGTACTCGGCCACGGTGTGGCTGCCGGTCACCACCTCCACACCCACACCACCCAAGGCTTTGAAGTCCGTGAACAGGGCGTACTCTTCATTGGGTGAAAAGTCGTACCGTGCTGGATGTGCGATCACGGCTTCACCACCTGCCTGACGGATCCAGGACACCGCATCGGCCAGCCGAGCCCAACGGTGCTCCACATAGCCGGGCTTGCCTTCGGTGAGGTAGCGCCGAAAGACCTCGTGGGTTTCCTGGCAAATGCCTTGCTCGACCAGGTAGCGCGCAAAGTGCGTGCGCGAGATGAGGTCAGGATTGCCCACGTACTTCAGCGCCCCTTCGTAGGCGCCGGGAATGCCCACGCGCGCCAGGCCATCGGCCATCTCGCGCGCACGGCGCTCACGACCGCCCCGGGTGTCGGCCAGGCCCTGCACCAGGGCAGGATGGTCAGGGTCGAACCCCAAGCCCACGATGTGCACAGTCTGGCCTGCAAAAGTGACCGAGATCTCGACACCCGTGACGTAGTCCATGCCCAGGGCCAGCGCAGCGTCACGTGCACGATGCTGGCCACCCACCTCGTCATGGTCGGTGAGCGCCCACAGCGAAACGCCATTGCCATGCGCACGAGCTGCCACCGCCTCGGGACTCAAGGTGCCGTCGGAAACCGTCGAGTGCGAATGGAGGTCAGCGTTCAACAAATGCATGGACACATCCTAGCGCGCTGATCTGCCCTTGTCACCGGAGGGTCATCCACCCCAACGAGGGGCGTGCTGCCGACGCATCTGCGTCTGCGCCCAGGCCTGCACACTGGCCAGGGCCAATTCACGAATCAGTTGCTCGTCCACCGGGCGGCGGTATCGCATCTTGATGTGTCGCATGCCCTTGCCGGCACCTTCGAGCTCGGGGAACTCGGCCACCAGCATGACACCGTTGAACACCTGCACATGGGCATTGACCTTGTGCAGCACCACCGACAACAGGTTGTCGTTTTCGTTCAGGTAACACAGATTGCCCCACTTGACTTCGGGGCGCAATTGAGGGGCCGCAGCCAGGATGGCGCGGTGAATGATCTGTGCCGTTTCAGCCTGATCGGGTCTCAGGCTGTCAAAGAAGGCATTGATGAGGGCTGGTGATTGAAGGGGGCGACGCATAAGGGGGGGAACCCACGGATTTGGTACTACTCGAGACATGACGCCCATGCGTCCCACCCCCTCCCTGGCACCTCGTGAGAGGACCCTGTGGGTGCGCACAAGCCCTGTGACCACCGGTTTCTTTTGTGATCTGACGTCAACACGTGGGTTCCGTGCTCAACGTCACAATCGAGGTGGCCAGACGGAGGGCATGCCCGGCGTCAATCCCCCATTGTAACGGGTGAACCTGTCACCCCATGATGCGTGGTGCTGAACGTCATCTGTGTTATCGACCGTGCAGGTTCAGGTTTTAGGCAAGGTCACCCCGCGCTGCCCCTGATATTTGCCACCTCGGTCACGGTAACTGGTTTCACACACCTCATCGCTCTCAAAGAACAGCACCTGGGCACAACCTTCACCAGCGTATATCTTGGCCGGCAGCGGGGTGGTGTTGCTGAACTCGAGGGTGACGTAGCCCTCCCATTCGGGCTCGAAGGGCGTCACGTTCACGATGATGCCGCAGCGGGCGTAAGTGCTCTTGCCCAGGCAGATGGTCAGCACGTTGCGCGGAATGCGGAAGTACTCGACCGTGCGGGCCAGCGCGAAGCTGTTGGGCGGGATGATGCAGACATCGCTGTTGATGTCGACAAAGCTTTTTTCGTCGAAATTCTTGGGGTCCACCACCGTGGAGTGGATGTTGGTGAACACCTTGAACTCGGGGGCACAACGGATGTCGTACCCGTAGCTGCTGGTGCCGTAACTGACGATGCGGGTACCGTCGGCGGCGGCACGGACCTGGCCGGGCTCGAAGGGCTCGATCATGCCGTGCTCTTCGGCCATGCGGCGGATCCAGCGATCGGACTTGATGCTCATGAGGGCTCCTGTTTGACAGGCGTGATTGTGCGCGATTGTGTGGCACACCGGATAATGCCCCGATGAGCATCGCCCCCTACATCAAGGAAATCGGCCGCGGCAAGGACGGCGCACGGTCGTTGAGCGTGGAACAGGCCCGAGACCTGATGGCGCAGGTGCTCGACGGCAGTGTCAGCGACCTGGAGGTTGGCGCGTTTTGCCTGGCCATGCGCATCAAGGGCGAGACCGTTGCAGAACTTGACGGCTTCGTTCAGGCCACGCTGACGCGGTGTCTGCCCCTGGAGGATGCCTTGCGCGAGGCCCGGGCCCTGGGGCTGCGCGGGGTGGTGGTGCTGCCCAGTTACAACGGCGCACGCCGGCTGCCCAACCTCACCGCCTTGCTGGCGGCCTGGCTGGCGCGCCAAGGCGTGGGCGTGCTGGTGCACGGCCCCCTGCAAGACCCGACCCGCGTGACCACGGCCCAGGTGTTTGAGGCCGCTGGATGGCCCCATGCGCACACCGCGCAAGGGCTGGTGGACTGCTGGCGCGAGGCGCGCCCGGCATTCATGCCCATTGAAACCATGTGCCCAGGCCTGGCACGCCTGCTGTCGGTGCGCTGGACCGTCGGCCTGCGCAACCCGGGACACACCGTGGCCAAGTTGCTGGACCCCTGGGCCACGGCAGGCGGTCTGCCATCGGTGCGGGTGGTCAACCACACGCACCCGGAGTATGCGCACTCTCTGAGCGCCTACTTGCAGCACAGTGGCGCGCGCGCCCTCCTGATGCGAGGCACCGAGGGCGAACCCGTGGCCGACCCCAGGCGTCAACCCCGATTCGAGGCCTATGCGCAGGGCATTCGTCAGGCTGCGCTGTGCCGGGAGGCCACCGAAGGCCCGCTGCCTGCATTGCCCGCCCTGCCCGAGGGGCATGACGCGGCCACGACCGCACGCTGGATCCACCAAGCCCTGGCGGGCCAGGTGCCCGTGCCCGCGCCCATCCTGGCCCAGGTGGACTGCCTGTTGTCGCTGTTGGCCCCTATTGAGCCCGCTTGACGCACGGCAACAGCGTCCAACCCTGGCACTAACCCCAGGAAACCCTTGTCGTCTTTCTGGCGCACACTGGCGTTGAATCAGCAACACACTCCTCATCGGGCCCATCCGCCCGACCTTCAGATGACACTTGATCAAGCCTTGACCCGCGTGACCGCCGCTCTGGTGCTGGCCTGCCTGCCCTTGACCGCCGCGCACGCACAGAACGCCGCCAAAAAGGAAACCCAATCCCAGCAAACCGTGGCGGTGGACTTCAATGCCGACGCGCCCGAGATGAAGCGCGCCTTCCAGGAGGCGCAACGCACCCTGGACCAGTTTTTGAAAGCCACGTCGGGCGACAACCCCAACCTGGACAATGTCGGGGTTCGGGTGCGCTTCAAGTTTGGCCCCCACACCGAGTACCTGTGGGTGATGCCGGTGGGCACCGCCGATGGGCAGAAGTTTTCGGGCCAACTCAACGACATGCCCCGCAACATCAAGAACATCACGCTGGCGCAAGAGGTGAAGTTCAACCGGCCCGACATCGTTGACTGGATGTACATGGACACCAAAGCCAAGATGCTGCATGGCCACTACACCACCTGCGCCCTGATGAAGGGGGCGCCAGAGGCCGATCTGGTTGAAATGAAGCAGCGTTATGGCCTGGACTGTGTGAGCAAGCTCAAGACCCTCACCAAAAAGTGATCAGGCATCGGGCTCGGTCCCGAAGGCCTGACGCCACATGGCATGCCAGCGCGCGCGAGTGCGTTCGATGGACGCCAGCCTGAGAGGGCCGTAACCCCTGATCTCAGCGGCTGCGTTCACCATGTTGCAGATGTGCGCGTGGCGCTCTGGCTGAAGATGCGCCAGCAGCCTGTGCAACAGGGACTCGAACTCTGCCAGCACGGCGTGGTCCTCGCGCCGGTCCATCGACCACTTGAATGGGTCCAGCCAGCTACCGCGCAGGCCTTTGGCGCGTGCCAGCAGGCCCAACACCGGGCCCATCCAGGCGCCATGACGCTGCTTGGTGGGACGAGCTGTGCCCTCTGCCGATGAGCCCTGCCCCCAAGGCCACCACCGTGGAGGAGCCAGGTGGTATGCCATGCGCCAGCGGCCCTCGAACTGCTGGGCCAGTTGTGCCTTGAACTCAGGCGCCGTGAGCAAGCGGGCCACTTCGTACTCGTCCTTGATGGCCATGAGCCGGAACAGCTGCGTGGCCACCTCGCGGCTCAAGCGCTCGCTGCCCAGGGGCTGCTCGGCGTGCTGCACGCGTTGCACCCACTGGCGATAGTGCTCGGCATAAGCCGCGTCCTGATACTGCCGCAGGTAATCGGCGCGGCGAGCCACCAGTTCAGCCAGCGGCTCCTGGGTGGCCTTGGGTGCCCTGCCCGCCCACTGCACCGCTTGCGTGGGCACGCTGAGCCGGGCCACACGCACCGGGTCGTGTGCGGCCCAGCGCCCCCAGGTGAAGGCCTGCAGGTTGCGCGCCACCTGCACCCCATTGAGCTCGATGGCCTGGTGCACGGCCTGCAGGCTCAGAGGCACCCAGCCCATCTGCCAGGCAAAACCCAGCATCAGGGGGTTGGCGTACAGGGCATCGCCCAGCATCTGCTCGGCCAGGCGCACGGCATCCAGGCGACGGATGCGGCCGGTGCCCACCTGCTCGGCCAACACCTGATCACATTGCCCGCTCGGAAACTGCCAGTCGCGGTCTTTCACCAAGGCCGCCGTGGGGGTCTGGTGGGTGTTCAGCGCCACATGCGTGCGCGAGGCATGCATCACCGCCAGGGTGTTGCTGTGGGCCGCCACGATCGGGTCGCAGGCCAGCACCAGGTGGGCCTCGGCCACGCCGACCTTGGTGGTGCGGATGGCATCGGCCTGCTCGGCAATCTGGATGTGGCTCCAGGTGGCGCCGCCCTTCTGGGCCAGGCCGGCGGCCTCTTGGGTGATCACGCCCTTGCCCTCGATGTGGGCCGCCATGCCCAGCAACTGCCCGATGGTGATGACCCCAGTGCCCCCGATGCCGGCCACCACGATGCCATAAGCCTGGTCGCACGCGGGCAAGGCCGGGTGAGGCAGCTCACCCATGGAGTCCAACGAGGGGGTGGCGGACTGAACGGCACCGGCGGTGGGCGCTTTCAAGGTGCCACCCTCGATGGTCACCAGCGAGGGACAGAAGCCCTTCACGCACGACAGATCCTGATTGCAGCTGCTTTGGTTGATGCGGCGCTTGCGGCCCAGGTCGGTCTCGACCGTCTCGACACTCAGACAGTTGGACTGCACCGAGCAATCGCCGCAGCCCTCGCACACCAGCTCGTTGATCACCACGCGGGTGGTGGCCTGAGGCAGCTTGCCACGCTTGCGGCGGCGGCGCTTTTCGGTGGCGCAGGTTTGCTCGTAGATCAGCACCGTGCAGCCGGCGATGGCCTTCAACTGCCCTTGCACTTCGTCCAGCCGGTCGCGGTGAAACACCTCCACCCCCGGGGCCAGATCGTCCATGGCCGCGTACTTGTCGGGCGCATCACTCACCACCACGATGCGCCGCGCGCCTTCGGCGTGCAGTTCGCGCGTCATGGCCGACACCGACAGGTTGCCGTCCAGCGGCTGACCGCCCGTCATGGCCACGGCATCGTTGTAGAGGATCTTGTAGGTGATGTTCACCCCCGCCGCTATCGCCTGACGGATGGCCAGCAGGCCCGAGTGGAAGTAGGTGCCATCGCCCAGGTTGACGAACACATGGGGCTCATCGGTGAAGGGGGCCTGGCCCACCCATGTCACGCCCTCGCCGCCCATCTGGCAGACCATGCCCGTGTTGCGGTCCATCCACTGCGCCATGTAGTGGCAACCGATGCCGGCCAGGGCCCGCGAGCCCTTGGGCACCTTGGTGGAGGTGTTGTGCGGGCAGCCACTGCAGAACCAGGGCGCACGCTCGGCCTCGGCGCCGCTGCGGGCCAGGGCATGCTCTTTGGCCTCGATGATGCGCAGGCGCTCGGCCACGTGGGCCCGAAGGTCGGCGTCCAGCCGGGCCAGCAGCCCCAGGCGCTCCAGCCGCTGTGCCACGGCCTGGGCGATCAAGGCGGGCGTCAGGTCGGCCTTGGCGCGCAGCAAGGTGTGGCGCGCCGGGTTGGGCATCGACCACTCGCCGCCCGTGAAGTCGCCATCGGGCTCGCTGAACTTGCCCAGCACATTGGGGCGCACGTCTTCGCGCCAGTTGTACAGCTCTTCCTTGAGCTGGTATTCGATCATCTGGCGCTTTTCTTCCACCACCAGGATCTCTTGCAGCCCGGTGGCAAATTCGCGCGTGATGCTGGCCTCCAGCGGCCAGACCACCGCCACCTTGTGGATGCGCAGCCCCAGAGCGCGGCAGGCATCGTCGTCCAGCCCCAGGTCGTGCAGGGCCTGGCGCAGGTCGTTGTAGGCCTTGCCGCTGGCCATCAGGCCCAGGCGGGCGTCAGCCGCATCCAGCACCGTCTGGTTGAGGCGGTTGGCCCGGATGTAGGCCAGCGCGGCATAGCACTTGTGCTCCAGCAGGCGGGCCTCCTGCGCCAGCGGGGTGTCTGGCCAGCGGATGTTGAGCCCGCCGTCCGGCATCAGCACGTCATCGGGCAGCACGATGCGCACACGGTCGGCGTCCACACACACCGTGCTGGACGACTCCACCACCTCCTGGATGGTCTTCATGCCCGCCCACACGCCCGCAAAGCGGCTCAGCGCATAGGCGTGCAAGCCCAGATCCAGGATCTCTTGCACAGACGACGGGAAGAACACCGGGATGCCACAGGCCTTGAACACATGGTCGCTCTGATGCGCCAGGGACGAGCTCTTGGCCGCGTGGTCGTCACCCGCCACGGCGATCACCCCGCCCCGCGCGGCCGTGCCGGCCATGTTGGCGTGCTTGAGCGCGTCGGCGCTGCGGTCCACCCCGGGGCCCTTGGCATACCAGAGGCCAAACACCCCGTCATAACGATGCGGGCCAGGCGTGAGGTGCAACTGCTGACTGCCCCACACGGCGGTGGCCCCCAGTTCTTCATTCACCCCGGGCTGGAACTTGATGTGGTGGGCCGCCAGGTGCTTTTGCGCCTGCCACAGGGCGTGGTCATACGCGCCCAGGGGCGAGCCCCGATAACCGCTGATGAAGCCTGCGGTGTTGAGCCCGTCACGCACATCGCGAACCCGCTGCAGCATGGGCAGGCGCACCAGGGCCTGGATGCCGCTCATGAAGGCCTGACCGGCCTCCAGGGTGTACTTGTCGTCCAGCGTCACGCTGGACAGGGCCTTGAGCACATCGGCAGGCAGAGGCGCATTCATACCAAGCTCCCGAGGGTTGGCCGTGCGCGCACCACGCCGTCTTGTGAACGAGTTCGCCGCACAGCAGGAACCGACAACGCACCCAATCTACGACAAAGCGGGCCGGCTTGTCTGCAGGGTTGGGGCCGGTTTGCCCGCCAAAACCGCGCCAAAAGACGGCTATAACCTCTGCTGTCACGCACAAGCGTGAATTAGTGGCGCCACCTAGACCAACTGCTGAGGACACCATGAGCCCAACCAACTGGAAATTCGACACCCTGGCCGTGCACGCCGGCTACTCGCCCGACCCCACCACCAAGGCGGTGGCGGTGCCCATCTACCAGACGGTGGCCTACTCGTTCGACAGCGCGCAGCATGGCGCCGACCTGTTCGACCTGAAGGTGGCGGGCAACATCTACACCCGCATCATGAACCCCACCCAGGCCGTGCTGGAAGCCCGCGTGGCCGCCCTGGAAGGCGGCATCGGCGCCCTGGCACTGGCATCAGGCCAGGCCGCCATCACCTATGCCATCCAGACGATTGCCGAGGCGGGCGACAACATCGTGTCGGCCACCGCCCTGTACGGCGGCACCTTCAACCTGTTTGCCCACACCCTGCCCCAGTACGGCATCGAGACCCGATTTGCCGACCACCGCGATCCCGCCAGCTTCGAGCCCCTGATCGACGAGCGCACCAAGGCCATCTATGTCGAATCGCTGGGCAACCCGGCGGGCAACATCACCGACATCACCCGCATTGCCGAGATCGCCCACCGACATGGCGTGCCGCTGATCGTGGACAACACCGTGCCCAGCCCCTACCTGTGCCGTCCGTTTGAGCACGGAGCCGACATCGTCGTGCACTCGCTGACCAAGTACATGGGCGGACACGGCACCAGCCTGGGCGGCGCCATTGTGGATTCGGGCAAGTTTCCGTGGGCCCAGCACAAGGCGCGCTTCAAGCGCCTGAACGAGCCGGATGTGAGCTACCACGGTGTGGTCTACACCGAGGCCCTGGGCGAGGCCGCCTACATCGGGCGTGCCCGTGTGGTGCCGCTGCGCAACATGGGTGCGGCCATCTCGCCCTTCAACGCCTTCCAGATCATCCAGGGCATCGAAACCCTGGGCCTGCGCATGGACCGCATCTGCGAAAACACCCAGAAGGTGGCCGAGCACCTGAAGGCGCATCCACGCGTGTCATGGGTGAACTACGCCGGCCTGCCCGACCACGCCGATCACGCCCTGGCCCAGAAGTACATGGGCGGCCGGGCCTCTGGCCTGCTGACCTTCGGCGTGCCGGGTGGCCGCGAAGGCGGTGCCCGCTTCCTGGATGCGTTGCAGCTGTTCACCCGCCTGGTGAACATTGGCGATGTGCGCTCGCTGGCCACCCACCCGGCCTCGACCACCCACCGTCAGCTGTCGGCCGACGAGCTGGCCAAGGCTGGCGTGACGGAAGACACGGTGCGCCTGTGCGTGGGCATCGAGCACATCGACGACATCCTGGCCGACCTGGATCAGGCACTGGCTCAGGTGTGAATCAAGCGGACCGGCGGGCCTGCCAGCGCTGCAGCAACCCGCCTGCCAGCATGGCCGGCACAAACCACCAAACTTCGTGGTTGCCGGTCAGCAGCGTGGCCAAGGCGGGCCCGGGGCAATAGCCCGCCAAGCCCCATCCCACGCCGAACAGCACGGCGCCCAAAACCAAGGGCGGGTCGATCGGCATGACAGCGGGCACATGAAACCGGTCGGCCAACCATGGCGCCGCGCGCCGCCAGGCCATGCGGTAGCCCAAGAAGGTGACCACCACGGCCCCACCCATCACCAAAGCCAGGCTGGGATCCCAGGCGCCCGATACGTCAAGAAAGTTTTGCACCTTCAGGGGGTCGGTCATCCCGGACACCGCCAGCCCCAGACCAAAACACACGCCCGCCAACCAGCTGATCAACATCGGCACGGAAGCACCTCAGGCCAGGAAATGGCGAACCACGTAAACCGTGATGCCTGCCACCACCATGAACACCGCGACGGCCACCAGAGAGCGCGATGACAGACGGCTCAAACCGCACACCCCGTGCCCGCTGGTACACCCACGCCCCATGGCCGTGCCATAGCCCACCAGCAAGCCTGCCAGCACCAGCCATCCAGGATGCATCTGGCGCTGTGGCGTCACCGGGGCATCAGCCATGACATGCCAGGCGGTGGCTCCCAAGACCATGCCCAGCACAAAGGTCAGCCGCCACCCATGGACACGGCCAAGGCGCAGGCCATCCAGCAAGGCATAAGTGATGTTGCTGATGCCGGCGATGCGCCCCACGGATGCCATGAGGATCACGGCAGCCAGACCAATCAAGCCTCCACCCAGCGCGGCGCTGAGCGGCGTGAAGTTGATCACCTCCATGGCTCAGGCGGTGCCGGACACCTTGTAGGCCACGCCGCCGGCCACGATGAGCGCCACCATGGCCCAACCGATGCGGTCAACGTACTTGTGCAGGAAGGCTTCCATGCGCTGGCCGCCCCAGGCCATCAAGGCCGCCACCAGGAAGAAGCGCAAACCACGCCCCACGAACGAGGCCAGCGTGAAGGGCAGCAGCGCCATCGACAAACCGCCTGCCGCCACCGTGAACACCTTGTACGGGATGGGCGAGAAACCGGCGATGAAGATGGCCCACACGCCCCACTGGTCAAACCATTGCTCGGCGCGTTGAAAGGCTCCCCAGTAACGGCTGTCCTGCAACCACGGCGTGATGGCGTCGATGGCGAAATATCCGATCGCATAGCCCAACAAACCGCCCGCCACCGATGCCAGGGTGGTGATCAGTGCAAACCACCAGGCCTTGCGCGGCGTGGCCAGGCACATCGGTGCCAGCATGACATCGGGCGGCACCGGGAAAAACGACGACTCGGCAAAGCTCATGGCCCCCAGGTACCAACTGGCGCGGGGGTGGCGTGACCAGCGCATGGCGCGGTCGTACAGGGACGAGAACAGTTTCAAGGGCACCTCGACGAAACAGTGAGCGTGCAGACGCACAGCATGGCGGCGAAGCATAGACCAGACCAGGGTAGCGTTCGCGCCAAGATGGACGCGGCCCCTGATTCAGAGGGGGGCACAAACTGGCAAAAAAAAACGACAAGCGCTTCAGCTTGTCGTTTGGTGTTCGGTGGGGTGGCTGATGGGACTCGAACCCACGACAACCAGAATCACAATCTGGGACTCTACCAACTGAGCTACAGCCACCACCGGAAAGACATAGAGTATAGCAGTTTTTCAGCGAGAGGCCGCCTGGGCTGCGGCCTGTTGCGAATCCGCCGTGCCGGCCTCGACCACCTTGGCACCCTCGTTCAGGAAGCGCACCTTCTGCTCGCGCTTGAGCGCGCGGAAGTAGGCGTCGGCCTCGGCTTTGGCCCAGTAGTTGCCGAATTGGCTGCGCGTTTCCTTCAGCTCCTGGGCCGAGATCTCCAGCGGCAGCACCTTGTTGACCTTCAGCAGTGCCACGCCGTCGGCACCCAGCTCCACCACCGTCCAGGCAGGCAGTTGCGCTTGCGGAATGCGAAGTGCCTCATCGAGCACGGCGGGGGGCTGCGAGAAGATGGTGCGGCGCGACATCGACACAGGCGCGGGCAGCCCGGCGGCCTCAGGATTGGTCTTGCCCGCTTCCATGCGCTTGAGCGCGTCCGCCTTGGCACGCTTGAGGGCCTCGGCAGCGACCCAACGCTCGGTCAGCTCGGCCTTGACGGCCTCCAGCGGTTGGCGGGCGGCGGGCCGGTATTGCACCACGCGCGCAGACACCAGTTGGTTGGGGCCGGTTTCCACGGCCTCTGTGTTGCGGGCTTTGCTGCGGTTGGCGGGGTCAAACAAGGCTTCCAGCAAGCGGCGATTGGCCAGGATGCCGGTTTCGCCAGGCTGAGGCTGACGCAACACGCCCTTGGCGGTTTGCACTTTCAGCTTCAGCTCGTCGGCCACGGGCTGCAAGGAGTCTGCCTGCTCGAACACCGTGTTGGTGAACCGCTCGGCCGCATCCACGTATTGCCGTTGGGCCAGTTGGCGGCGGGCCTCTTCTTCCAGTTGGGTTCGCACGGCCTCGAACGGCTGCACTTGTCCACCACGGATGCCGGTGACCTGAATGATGTGAAATCCGAAGTCGGTTTCCACCACATCGCTGATCTGGCCCTGCTTGAGCTGATAGACGGCGGCATCAAAGGGTGGCGTCATGTCGCCGCGCCCAAAGTACTCCAGGTCTCCGCCATTGGCCGCAGAGCCAGGGTCTTCGGAGTGCTTGCGCGCGAGCTCGGCAAATGCAGCGGGGTTCTTGCGCAACTCGGCCAGCAGTTCTTCAGCCTTCTTTCGTGCGGCGGCTTTTTGCTCTGCCGTGGCCGATGCCGCGGCGCCGATCAGGATGTGACTGGCTCGGCGCTCTTCAGGCGTGGTGAAGCGCGCCTTGTTTTGTTCATAGCTGGCCCGAAGATCGTCCTCGGACACGGTCACGTCTTTCTTGAGCGAATCCAGGTCCAGCACCACGTATTCGATGTCGGCTTGCTCGGGTGCCATCAACCACGATGCATTGGCCGGATCGTTGTAGAAGGCCTGCAATTGCTCGGCAGAAGGTGCCAGGCCGGCCTTGTAGGCGGCCGGGTCCAGGCGCAGCCATTGCACTTCACGCACCTGAAAGAGTGCCTCAACCGCAAGCCGGTTGGAGGTGGCTGGCGCAAAACCAGTGCGAGACACACCGCCCAGCACCTGACCCAGCACCAATTCCTGGCGGAGCAGGGCCTCCAGCTGTGCCGAGCTCATGCCCTGGGCCTCAAGCAGCGCCTTGTTGGGGGTGCCATCTGGATTGCGAACCGCCGCGAACTGCGGATCGCTCTGGAAAATGCGCACCACACGCGATGGCGGCACGACCAGTCGCTGGTCTTGGGCCACCCGGGCCAGAACCACCTGGCGCACCAGCCCCTCCAGCGATTCCCGACGCGCCGCCGGCGTGTCCAGCAAGGCCACGTCGATGTCGGGTTGCTGGGCGCGGGTCCGGTCCACGAGCTGGCGGTGGGCGTTGTCCCACTCCATCTTGGTGATTTTCTGGCGCCCCACCGAGGCCACCGATCCATCCTGATCCATGAAGCTGGAGTAGCCCTGGATGCCGAAGAACACGAAGGATGGCAGGATCAGCAAGACCAGAAGGCCCTGCAGGATGCGGGTGTTATTGCGAACGAAATCGAACATGGTGCGGGACCACCCCAGCGAATTCAGCCAAAGCTGCTGCGGGGGCTGATGGTCAGACAGTCAAAACAAAGGCGAACCGCGGTTCGCCTGACTGCGATCCATTTTACCCAGGTTTGTTCAGCCGGCAGGGCCAATGCGAGGCCCGTGCCTCAGCACAAACCCGAGCCCAAGAAAAAAGCACCCGAAGGTGCCGTGCAGGGATGAGTCGGTGGTGGGTGCTGAGGGGTTCGAACCCCCGACCTACGCCTTGTAAGGGCGCCGCTCTACCAACTGAGCTAAGCACCCGACTCAACGAGGCCGGATTGTAAACTCACTTGAAGCCGTGTCAGTTCAGGGCGTCTTTGAGCGCCTTGCCAGGCCGGAACTTGGGCACCTTGGCCTTGCGGATTTTGACCGGCTCGCCGGTTCGAGGGTTGCGGCCCTCACGTGCAGCGCGGGTGCTGACCACGAACGTGCCAAAACCCACCAGCGACACGGGCTCACCCCGCTGGAGTGCGCCGCACATGCCACCCAGCGCTGCCTCCAGTGCCCTGGCTGCAGACAGGCGAGAAATGTCGGCCTCGCGTGCGATGTGATCAATCAGTTCTGCCTTGTTCACCGCGCCCTCCATGCGTCAACAGACCATCATGGCGCCATTTGCAAGATCAGGGCATCGCGGACATCCTGACTTGACAGGCGGCGCCCAAGGCACCACCGCCCCTCAACGCGCCTTGGCGCGGATGTCGGGCAGTGCTTTTTGCAGGTAGTAAACCATCGACCAGACCGTCAGACCTGCGGCCGCGTACATCAACCAGGTGCCCCAGGTGCGAGTCGAGCCCAGCAAGGGCAGCGATGCGTCATACAACAACAGCACGATGGCCACCATCTGCGCCGCCGTCTTGAGTTTGCCCAGCATGTGAACGGCCACGCTGCGGGAGGCCCCGATCTGCGCCATCCATTCGCGCAGTGCAGAAATCGCGATTTCTCGGCCAATGATGATCAGCGCGACCAAGGCGTTGACGCGATCGAGCTGCAGCAAAATCAGCAAAGACGCACAAACCAGGAATTTGTCGGCCACCGGATCCAGGAAGGCGCCGAACGACGACGTCTGGTTGAGCCTGCGGGCCAGCCAGCCGTCCGCCCAGTCGGTGAGTGCCACGATCACGAACAGGCCGGCGGCCAGCGTGTTGACCTCGCGCGGAGGCCAGGGCAGGTAATACAAACCCACGATCAGCGGAATCGCAACGATCCGCGCCCAGGTCAGCAAGGTGGGCAGTGTCCAGAACATGTGGCATTGTGCCGCGAGCCCGGTCGCCTCAACGGCGATCCAGGGTCATCGGTTTGAACTTCCGGTGGTCGTTGAACAAAAACGTCTCATTGAAACGCCAGGGTTTGGGCAGGCGCGACACATTGCCAAAAGGCGCGGCGTTGCGGATGGCCTGGACGGCCAGTTGCACCGTGTCACGGGCCTGTTTGGGATAACGCATCACCTCGATTCGGCGCACGCTGCCATCGGCATTGAGCTCGATGCTCATGACGGGAATGGCCAGCAGCACATCCGGGGTGCGGTCGCCGTAGGCCAGGTGCGGATTGGCCGCCACCAGGCGCTCAGCCGCCTGACGGCGTGCATGGGTCCAGTCTCTGGGCGTGGCCGGTGCCGACAGCTTGACCGGGCCCGCCTCCACAGCAGCCGGCGCAGGCGCGTCGGGCAGGCGTTTGGATGATGCCGGGGGTGCGGGTGCTGGCTCGGGTGGCTGCCCCTGCCATGGCAAACCTGCGCAGCCCGACAAGCCGACCAGGCCAGCCGCCGCCATCACCCCCACCAGGCGGCGCCTTGGCCACCTTGCCAGAACGTCATCGCAAGGCACGGTAAATCTCCTCGGCCAGTTCGGTGGATATGCCGTCGACGCTGGCCAGGTCGTCCACGCTGGCAGCAGCCACTCCTCGGACCCCACCAAACCGTTGCAGCAGTTTCGCACGCCGTTTGGGCCCCACCCCGGGAATATCTTCCAGCTTGCTGCCCCCGGTGCGCACGCTGGCACGTTTGGCACGCATGCCGGTGATGGCAAATCGGTGCGCCTCGTCTCTGATCTGGGCCACCAGCATCAGCGCTGCGGAGGTGGGCGCCAGTTGCAGCTTGGGGCGACCATCGGCAAACACCAACTCCTCCAGGCCCACCTTGCGCCCCTCCCCCTTCTCCACGCCCACGATCACTTCGATGGGCAGCCCCAGGCGCTCGAACACCTCGCGGGCCATGGCCACCTGCCCCTTGCCGCCGTCGACCAGCACGATGTCGGGCAAGCGGGCCGCTTTCAGGCCCGACTCGCCGTAACGGCGCTCCAGCACCTGCTTCATGGCGGCGTAATCGTCACCGCCAGTGACGTTGGTGATGTTGTATCGGCGGTACTGGCCGGCCTGCATCTTGTGCTGCTCGTACACCACACAGGAGGCCTGGGTGGCTTCGCCAGCGGTATGGCTGATGTCAAAACATTCGATGCGCAAGCGGGCCATGGGGTCTTCGCCCTCGGGGGCCTCGGGCGCCAGATCGAGCGCCTCGACCAGCGCCCTGGTACGGGCCTGTTGAGAGCCCTCCTCGCTCAGCAGCCGCGCCAGCGCAAGCTCGGCGCCCTTGACCGCCATGTCCAGCCAGCTGCGCCGCTGCTCGCGGGGCTGGAGCACCACATGCACCTTGCGGCCGGCCTGCACTTCCAGCGCTTCAATCAGGCCCTGCGCCACAGGGTGAGACAAGATCAGCACATTCGGCACGGCGCCATCCAGGTAATGCTGCGCCAGAAAGGCTTCCAGCACCACGACGTCCACGGGCTGCGCGTCGGTGTCGGGCTCGACCACATGGTCCTGCACGTGCACCGGGAAATAAGCACGATCGCCCAAATGCCGCCCGCCACGCACCATGGCCAGGTTCACGCAGGCCCGGCCACCGAGCACCTTCACCGCCAGCACATCCACGTCCTTGTCCATCACCGTGTCCACGGTCTGCTGGTGCAGCACCCGTGACAAGGCCGAGATCTGGTTGCGCACCTCAGCGGCTTTCTCGTAAGCCAGCGCTTCGGCGTGGGCCATCATCTGTGCCTGCAGGTCGGCCAGCACCGCATCGGTGTCGCCCAGCAGAAACCGCTCGGCCCGGGCCACATCCCGACGGTAGTCATCTTCGCCGATCAGGCCCACACAGGGGCCGCTGCAGCGCTTGATCTGGTACAGCAGGCAAGGCCGCGTGCGGTGGTTGTAGACAGAGTCTTCGCAGGTGCGCAGCAAAAACACCTTCTGCAGCAGCTGGATGGTCTCCTTCACGGCCCAGGCGTTGGGGTACGGCCCGAAGTAGCGATGCTTGCGGTCCACCGCGCCACGGTAATACGCCATGCGCGGAAACTGGTGGGCCGCCAGCTTGAGATAGGGATAGCTCTTGTCGTCCCGAAACAGGATGTTGAACCGGGGGTTCAACGTTTTGATCAGGTTGTTTTCAAGCAGCAAGGCCTCGGCTTCGCTGCGCACCACGGTGGTTTCCATGCGCGCGATGCGCGACACCATGTGCCCGATGCGGGTGCCGCCATGGTTCTTGTGAAAGTAGCTCGACACGCGCTTTTTCAGGTCGCGCGCCTTGCCCACATACAGAACGTCGCCCTGTGCATCAAAGTAGCGGTAAACCCCTGGCAAACCAGGCAATGAGGCCACCTCTTTGAGCAGGCGCTGCCACAAGGCGTCCCGATCGTCTTCAGGCGCGTCAGTCGGTGTATCAACGTGCGTCGTCATGGCGCGCATTGTGCGCATAATCCGCCGATGCTGTGGGACATCTTCTGCCGGGTCATCGACAACCACGGCGACATCGGCGTGTGCTGGCGCTTGAGCCGCGATCTGGTGAAGCGTGGCCACCAGGTTCGCCTGTGGGTGGACGATGCCTCTGCCCTGACCTGGATGGCCCCGGAAGGCCTCAGCGCCTGGCCGGCCGTGACACTGCGGGCCTGGCAGGAGGCCGAAGACGCTGCCCGCATCCAGAACCTCGCGGCAGGCGACATCGTGATCGAAGCTTTTGGGTGTGAACTGCCTGCCCCTTTCGTTGCCCGCATGGTGCGGCCCAGCCCACCGGTGTGGATCAACCTGGAATACCTCAGCGCCGAGGCGTATGTGGAGCGCTGCCATGGTCTGCGCTCCCCGGTATGCAGTGGGCCCGGCGCGGGGCTGAACAAGTGGTTTTTCTACCCTGGCTTCACTCAAGCAACGGGCGGGCTGATGCGAGAACCCGACCTGCTGGACCGACAGCAGGCCTTCACGCCCGAGGCGCAGCGCCAATGGTTGGCCTCACTGGGGGTGTACCCCCGGCCGGACGATGCGCTGGTCTCGGTGTTTTGTTATGCCGACGCGCCATTGGGCGCCCTGCTGGACCGGTGGAGAACCACCCCCTTGCGTGCGGGCGCCACCACGCATGTGCTGCTGACCCCGGGCCACGCCAGCGCCCTGGGGCAACGGTGGCACGAAGCCAACCCTGGCACCGCGACACCCCACCTGGCCTTGCACCACCTGCCGGCGCTGCCTCAGCCCGAATTTGATCACTTGCTGTGGAGCTGCGACCTCAACCTCGTGCGTGGAGAAGACTCCGCCGTGCGGGCGCTGTGGGCTGGACGGCCCCACGCCTGGCACATCTACCCCCAGGACGATGGCGTGCATGCAGACAAGCTGGAGGCCTTCATGCAGCACTGGATGCACGACTGGCCCCCAGACCTGCGTGAGCAGGTGTCGATCTGGTGGCGGGCGTGGAACGGCCTGAGCGCGCAGGCCGACATGGACAGACAAGGGCACCGCACCAGCTTGCCAGACCTGCCGGACCTGTCTCGCTGGCGCCAGCATGGCCGGCTCAGCCGCGAAAAAGCCCTGCGTCAACGTGACCTCTGCAGCCAGTTGACCGATTTCGCCCTGCAATTTGTCATCCAGCCAGAGTAGAATATTGGGTTTTGCGCTTCGCGTGACAGCGCTCGGCGTATCCCAAGATCCGACCGAGGATCCTACGTAAGATCCGATTCAAGACCCGACCGGGAATCCACCATGAAACTCGCACAAGAAATCCGCGCTGGCAACGTGATCATGCAGGGCAAGGACCCGATGGTCGTGCTCAAGACCGAATACAGCCGTGGCGGCCGTGGCGCAGCCACCGTCCGCATGAAGATGAAGAACCTGCTGAACGGTGCTGGCGCCGAAGTGGTTTTCAAGGCTGACGACAAGATGGACCAGATCATCCTCGACAAGAAGGAGTGCACCTACTCCTACTTTGCCGACCCGATGTATGCGTTCATGGACGCCGAATACAACCAGTTCGAGGTCGAAGCCGAGAACATGGGCGACGCCGTCAACTACCTGCAAGACGGCATGGAAGTGGAAGTGGTGTTCTACGACGGCAAGGCCATCTCCGTTGAACTGCCCACCACCATCGTGCGCGAAATCGAAACCGAGCCCGCCGTCAAGGGCGACACTTCCGGCAAGGTCATGAAGCCTGCCCGCATCGTCGGCACCGGTTTCGAGATCTCGGTGCCCCTGTTCGTGGACTCCGGTGACAAGATCGAAATCGACACCCGCACCAACGAATACAAGAAGCGCGTCTGAGAACGCCAGGGGCGGTGCCCCGGCATGACGCTCACGTGCACATCAGCGCCCTTCGGGGCGCTTTTTCATGGCCAAACGCACTCAAGTCGCCGCCGTCCTGACCGATAAACCGATGTCAACGGCGACAAGGTGCAACGATGCGCGTGCTTCTGGTGGAAGATCAGGCGGCCCTCAGGGGAGCCGTCACGCAGGTGCTTGAGCACCATGGCCACCAGGTATTTCAGGCCGAACACGCCACGCAGGCACTGGACATATTCCATGCCGAGCACCCTGACCTGCTGTTGCTGGACGTGGTGCTGCCGGATCAGGATGGCTACTGGCTGGCCAGGCAGATCCGCGAAGCCGAAGGCGCCCAATGGACGCCCATCATCTTCCTGTCCAGCATGGACCATGATGTTGACCTTTGGCAGGGCATCGAAGCCGGTGGCGACGACTACCTGATCAAGCCCGTGTCCGAGATGGTGCTGCGCTCCAAACTGCTGGCCATGCAGCGCCTGCTGGACATGCGCCGGCAACTGATCAGCGTGGCCGAAGAGCTCCGACGGGCCAACGAGCACCTTCGCCATCAAAGTGCGCACGATGACCTGACCGGGCTGGCCAACCGGCGCAGCTTCAATGCCGAACTGCACGCCCAGATCGCCGCAGCCCGTCGCAGCGGAGAACCACTGACCCTCATCCTGTGTGACGTGGATCACTTCAAGCGCTACAACGACAGCCAGGGGCACCTCGAAGGCGATCGCTGCCTGCAGCACATCGCCAGCTTGTTGAAATCGGTCTGTCGCCGGCCCTGCGACCAGGCTGCCCGCTATGGCGGCGAAGAGTTCGGCCTGATCTTGCCCAACACACCCAAGTCGGGCGCCATGACATTTGCCCGGGCCCTGCAGCAGATGCTCAACCAGCAGGCCCTGCCCCACCCGGACTCGCCACTGGGCTCACTGGTCACGATCTCAGGAGGCATCACCACCTGTGTGCCTGACGCCGAGACCACCGCTCAATCACTGCTGATGCGTGCAGACGAAGCCCTGTACCGGGCCAAGTCCAATGGACGCAACAGGTTCTTCAGCCTGGAAATGCAACTGGACTCGCTGCAATCGGCCCCCGGCATGGCCACGATTTGAGGCCAGGGCCGCAAGGCCGATGCGCCGCTCAGATGATGCGCGCGGCAAAGCGTTCAATGGCCTGGGTCGGACCGGCCACCACCAGCAAATCGCCCGCCTGAATGACGGTGTCAGGCTGGGCATAGATGAAGTCCTGGTGACGTCGTTTGATGCCGACCACGGTGATGCCGTACTTCTGGCGGATGTTGGATTCCGACAAGGGCTTGCCATGACTTTCACGCATGGAGCGCGTCTTGGCGATGGCAAAGCTGTCTTCGAACTCGATGAAGTCGATCATCTTGCCGGTGACCAGGTGCGCCACACGCTCGCCCATGTCGGACTCGGGGTACACGACGTGGTGCGCCCCCACCTTTTCGAGGATGCGCCCATACTGCGGCGTGGTGGCCTTGGCCCAGATGTCTCTGACCCCCACCTGGCTGAGGTTGAGCACCGTCAGCACGCTGGACTCCAGGTCGGTACCGATGCTGACCACCGCATGCGCAAAGTCCTGCACGCCCAACTGCTTGAGCGTTTCAATGTCGGTGGTATCGGCCTGAACCACATGGGGCAACTTGCCCGACATGGACTGCACGCCCTCGGCATCGTCGTCAATGGCCAGCACATCGTGCCCCAGTTCGTGCAAGGCGAGCGCCACCGAAGAGCCAAACCGCCCCAGGCCGATGACGACCACGCTGTCGCCTGATGGTTTTCTGTTACCCAACAATTGGCTTTTCCTCCGGATAGCGATAGGGTCGACGTGTGTGGTTCATGGCCAGCGCGACCGCCAGCGTGACCACGCCCACCCGACCGATGAACATGAGCACCACCAGCAGGAACTGGCCGCCAGCGGGCAAGTTGGCCGTGATGCCAGTAGAAGAGCCCACGTTGGCAAACGCCGAAATCACCTCATACAGCACCAAGTGATACGGCAGGTCGGACAAAGGCAAAAGCAACATGACGCCCAACGCCACCGAGGCCGAACTCAGCACGAGCAAGGTCAAGGCCTGACGCTGAGCCGACTCGGCAATGCGTCGGCGCCGAAACTCCACATCCTGATTGCCTCGGATCTCATTCCAGACCACCAGCAGCAGCACAAAAAAAGTGGTGACCTTGACGCCACCGGCCGTGGAAGCGCTGCCTCCACCAATGAACATCAGCGCGTAGTGCAAGGTCATCGAGAACTGGCTGAGTTGCCCCAGATCGATCACGTTGAAGCCCGATGACCGAGCAGCCACCGACGTGAACAGCGCCGCCATGCCTGCGTCACCACCACTCAACACCCCCAGTGTTTCGGGCCGGTGGCGTTCAGCCATGAAAAAAACGATGGCCCCGAGCACGTACAAAAATGTGGTGCCCCACAGGGTGAGCACCACGTGCAGCGACAAGGTGGCACGGCGGCGACGCCGCATCAGCTCGTGCAGCACCGGAAACCCCAAACCGCCAATGAACGAGGCCAGCATCACCGGCGACAGTATCCAGGGATCACCGACAAAACCGGTCAAACCGTCCGACCACAATGCAAAACCTGCACTGTTGAAGGCAGACACCGAGTGAAACACGCCGTACCAGAGGGCCTGGGCAAACGACATCTCGTGCCCCCACCAGAAGCGCAGTGCCAGGCAGATCGCCATGAGCAACTCCACCAGCAACGTCATGCCCAGCACAATCTTGGCAATGCCCTTGACGTCACCCACCGCCAACGCATGGGTTTCGGTCTGCAGCAACAGCTTGGACTTCATCCGCATCTGACGGTTGACGAGGAAACCCAGGAGGGTCGCGGCCGTCATCATCCCGAAGCCCCCAAGCTGAAACAAGATCATCAGGATGACGTGCCCCGTTGGCGACCAATGGGTGGCCGTGTCCACCACCACCAGGCCGGTGACACACACCGCCGATGTGGAGGTGAACAACGCCATCAGAAACGTGGTTTCAGGAGCGCCTGGTGAACGCGCGGCAGGCAACATGAGCAGGGCCGTGCCCAGCGCGATGACCAGCACAAAGATCAGCACCAGCACCGCGGTGGGCTGGGTGAGCTGCCCACGCTGAATCATGCGGCCTGCGCCCCATCCTGTGGCCGCTGATGGGCCAGGCGCATCACCTCACTGGGCTGGCGGTGCTTGAGCGTGTGGTCTGACCACACCTGGCGCCAACGACGGGCCCCCTTGAGCCCATGGTAGAGGCCCAGGATGTGGCGAATGACCTGCGGCCAACGCACCTCGCCGTGCTCCCACCCATGGGTGCGGGCCATTTGATGCTCCACGTAAGCCACCATGGCGGCCTCCACGGCCTCGCGCGTGAGGGGCTCGCTGCGCCCCGGCTGGCCGAACAACAACTCGTCCCATTCGCTGAGCATCCAGGGCGTGTGGTACGCCGCGCGGCCCACCATCACGCCGTCCAGGGCCACGTCGTCCAGCACGGCCCCGGGCTGCAATTGTGCCAGGCAGGCGGCGTTGTCGGCCAGCCCACCATTGATCACGATGGTCAGGTGTGGAAAGTCGCGCTTGAGCTGGTGCACGAAACCGTAGCGCAGTGGCGGGATCTCGCGGTTTTCTTTCGGGCTCAAGCCCTTGAGCCAGGCATTGCGTGCGTGCACGATGAAGACCTCACAGCCCGCGTTGGCCACCGTTCCCACAAAGTCACGCACAAAGTCGTAGCTCTCGATCTTGTCGATGCCGATGCGGTGCTTGACCGTGATGGGCACCTTGGGATCACCGCCCACCGCGTCGATCATGGCCTTGACGCAATCCGCCACCAGCGAGGCCTCGCTCATCAGACAGGCGCCGAAAGCGCCCCGCTGCACGCGCTCGCTGGGACAGCCGCAGTTCAAGTTGACCTCGTCATAGCCCCACTGCTGTGCCAGTCGCGCACAGTGGGCCAGATCGGCCGGCTCGCTGCCCCCCAATTGCAGCGCCACCGGGTGCTCTTCGGCGTTGTAGTCCAAAAACCGATGCATCTGGCCATGCACCAGCGCACCGGTGGTCAGCATCTCGGTGTACAGCCGGGCATGGCGGCTCAACAGACGGTGAAAGTACCTGCAATGAGGGTCCGTCCAGTCGAGCATGGGCGCGACGCAGGCACGCCAGGGGCTCAAACCAGTGGAAGCCTCGAAGGGCTGGGGGGACGTGGGCAGATCAGACATCAGGACCGAAGTGTACGCATCCTGAGCTCACTCATCCTGCGCACTCGGTCAGATCGCGCAGCGGGTGGGCGTGCAAAGGCCACACCGGCTCAAAGAAAGCCTCCACCATCGCTGGCGTGACCTCGGCGACCTGCGCTGGTTGCCAGCGGGGCCGGTGGTCCTTGTCCACCGCCAAGGCACGCACGCCCTCCACCGTCTCGCTGTCGGCGCCCTTGCGCAGCTGAAAACAGTGCCGCACCATCGTGCGCTCCATGCGAAAGACCTCGGCCAAGGGCATGCTGCGGGCCCGGCGAACCTGTTCCAGCGTCACGGCCATCATCAGTGGCGAGTGGCCATCCATCTGTCGCAGCGTGGCGCGGGCCCACTCGCTGTCGTCGTCCTGCAGACTGGCTTGGATCTCGGCCAGTGTGGGCAGGCTGAAGTGCCGGTTGATCTGGTCCAGATGCTGGGTGATGGTGGCCTGCGGCAGTTGCGACAAGGCCTGGGCCTGAACATGCGTGCCCACACGCGCCATCAGCTCGTCACTGTCCGCCGCCGGGTGGGCTTGCAGCCCGTCGAGCAAGGCGGGCAAGCTGTCGCTGCGCGCATGGTCATCGGCCAAGCCCAGGGTGAGCGCATCGGTGAGGTGCAGGTGGGGCCCGACCAAACCCAGGTACTCGCCCACCGCTCCGCTGCACCTCGACAGGAAGTAGCCTCCTGCCACATCCGGAAACAGGCCAATGCGGGTCTCTGGCATGGCCATGCGCACCGACTCAGTCACCACGCGCAACTGACAGCCCTGCACCAGGCCCATGCCGCCGCCCATGCACACGCCTTCGATCCACGCCACCGTGGGTTTGGGATACACATGGATCAGGTGATCCAGTGCGTACTCTTCTGTGAAGAAGTCGTCGAGCGCCAGGTCGCCTGCGAGGGCGGCATCGTGCATGAAACGGATGTCGCCGCCAGCACAGAAGTGAGTCGTCGGGTGCTGACCTTCCTTGGGGGGCCGCGCGCTGCCGTGCAGCAGCACCGCATACACCGCCGCATCATGGGCCCAGCCACGCAAGACCGTGGTCAACTCGCGCACCATCTCAAGCGTCAACGCATTGAGGGCCTGGGGCCTGTTCAGGGTGATCACCCCCAGGCCGCCGATCACATCCGTCCGGATCAGACTGTTCAGACTCATTGTTGGCTACACCATGATGTCGCCTGCGACGCCATGCAGGCGACATCAGGATAGCGCACAGCGATCTGCTGCCTCACATGCGTGCAATGATCCTCTCGATGTTGCGCTCGGCAAAAGCCGTCACCGACAGGGCTGGATTGGCCACCAGCGAATCTGGGAACAGCGCCGCGTCCATCACGTACAGACCAGGATAGTTCCGGACCTGCCCCACATCGTCGGTGGCCAGCCCGATGGGGCACCCCCCCAGCGGATGGTAGGTGGCGTTGTCGCCCACGATCTTGCCACCAAACCAGCTGCGGCTGTAGGTGGACCAGTTGGCCCGGTTGACCTTGTCGTACACGGCCCGCGCACTTCTGATCGGCTCTTCCTTGGCGCTGGCAGACCACTGCAGCACCGACTGCTGGCTCTGCGCATCGTAAGCAAAGCGCCCCAGCTCAGGCGTTTGGGTCATCGTGATGTGGGCCGTGCTGAAGAGGTCGATGCCCAGGGGGATGGCGATGTTCATCGCGTACACCTGCTGATCACGGTGATCGTAGGCATCGATGCCGGTGACGGGCAACACCGAGGCCTTGCTGCCTGTCGGCGTGTAGACGTTGCGCACCATGAAGATTTCGCCGTTCGAGCTCCAGCGCGTACCGATGTGCTCATTGAGCTTGGGCAGCGTACCGGTTTCTCGCGCCTTCACCAACAACTGGGTGCTGCCCATGCTGCCACCGGCCAGGAACAGGCGATCACAACTGATCACCTTGTTGGCCAGCACATTGCCCAGCACGTCGATTTGCTTGGTGGTGACCACGTAGCGTCCATCGGGCGCCTGCGTCACCGAGGTCACCTCGGTCAGGGGCTGGATGCGCACCAGACCCGTGCCCAGGGCCTCGGCCAGGTAGGTCTTGTCCAGGCTCTTCTTGCCATGGTTGTTGCCAAAGCCACCTTCGGCGCCCAAGGCCGATTTGGGCACCAGGCCCGCCTCTTCCTGCTCCATGTAGGCCATGTCGTAACCGGAATCCAGCGTGCGCCACTGGAAGCCCGCACGGGCCGCCTGCGTGCAGGCCACACGCGCATAGCGGTGGTAAGCGCTGTTCTGAAAATAACTGGGGCGAATCTTGTTGGCGCCCAAGGTGGCCCGTGCGCGCGGGTAGTACACGTTGTATAACTCGTTGATGTCGATGCCGGCCGGCAGGATGCGTTGCAGGGTTTCGCGGTACGGCGTGATCAACATGGCCAGGTTCACCAGCGACCCACCGCCCACGCCACGTCCCAGGTACACGTCCATGTTGGGGGACGACACCACATCCAGGATGCCCGCCGCCACCGGCACCTTCAGCAGGCTGCTGACAGGGATCACCCCGCCGATCGTGGAAAACACGGCCGAGATGCGGTCCTTGAACCACATCGCACGCTCATCGGGCGAAAACGGTTTGCAAAAGACGTTGCCGTCTTTGCCTGGGGTGTTCCACAAGCGGCCCATCTCCAACATGGTCACTGGCTGACCCGCCCGCGCCAGCCGCAGTGCCGTCACCGCACCACCGTAGCCCGTGCCCACCACCAGGTTCGACACGTGTTCATCGCATTGGGCGGCATAAGCAGCGTCCGTCATCAAGCCCGCCAAGGCCGCAGCACCGGGCATCACGCCCGTCGACAGCACCCGTCCGGGAAGGGCCACACTGCTCAAACCCAGTTGCCCACCCACCGCCAGCACGCGGCGGCCCCAGGCGCGACGACTCATCTTGTTCATGGGATTGTTCTCCTGCATCCAGTCATGTCATTGATGAGCACAGCATAAGAAAAAGGCCCGCCAACGGCATTTGCCGTGCGGGCCATGTGTTCGCCCCATCAACCACAACCCGGGAAACTCCGGGGCGGTGTCAAGGGCCAGGCATCAAGGGTTACTCATGCCTTGGCTTCGCGCTCAGCGCGCTTGCGCTCGTGTTCCTTCAGGTGGCGTTTGCGCAGGCGGATGCTCTTGGGCGTGATCTCGACCAATTCATCGTCGTCGATGAAGTCCACACCGTACTCCAGCGTCAGGTCGATCGGCGGCGTGATCTTGATGGCGTCTTCCTTGCCGGACACGCGGAAGTTGGTCAGCTGCTTGGTGCGGGTGGCGTTCACCACCAGGTCATTTTCGCGGCTGTGGATGCCCACGATCATGCCCTCGTACACCGGGTCGTTGGCCTTGACGAACATGCGGCCACGGTCGTCCAGCTTGCCCAGGGCATAGGTGAAGATCTCACCGTCGTCCATCGAGATCAGCACGCCGTTCTTGCGGCCGCCGATGTCGCCCTTGTGCGGCTCGTAGCCGTCAAAGATCGACGAAATCAGGCCCGAGCCACGCGTCAGGTTCAGAAACTCGTTGCTGAAGCCGATCAGACCACGCGCGGGAATGCGGTACTCCAGGCGCACGCGGCCCTGGCCGTCCGGCTCCATGTTGACCATTTCACCCTTGCGCAGGCCCAGGGCCTGCATCACGCCGCCTTGGTGAATTTCTTCCACGTCGGCCGTCACCAGCTCCATGGGCTCGCACTTCACGCCATCGACGTCCTTGAACATCACGCGGGGCTTGGAGACGGCCAGCTCATAGCCTTCACGGCGCATGTTCTCCAGCAGGATGGTGAGGTGCAGTTCGCCACGACCGCACACTTCGAAGATGCCGTCTTCAGCGGTCTCGGACACGCGCAGGGCCACGTTGTGTTGCAGCTCTTTTTGCAGGCGGTCCCAGATCTGGCGGCTGGTCACGAACTTGCCTTCACGGCCGGCCAGCGGCGAGGTGTTCACGCAGAAGTTCATCGTCAGCGTGGGTTCGTCCACCTTCAGCATGGGCAGCGGCGACGGGTTGGCCGGATCGGTGATGGTCACGCCAATGCCAAGCTCTTCAATGCCGTTGACCAGGACGATCTCGCCTGGGCCGGCTTCGGTCACTTGCACACGGTCCAGGCCCTGGAACGTCAGCACCTGGTTGATGCGGCCCTTGATGGTCTTGCCATCCGGGCCTTCCATCACGACCACGTCCATGTTGGGCTTGATCTTGCCGGCGTTCACGCGGCCCACGCCGATGCGGCCCACGAACGAGTTGTAGTCCAGCGCCGAAATCTGCAGTTGCAGCGGGGCATCAGGGTTGCCCGCGTGCGGCTGCACGTGCTTGAGCACGGTCTCGAACAGGGCCGACATGTCGGGGCCCCATTGGGCGCCCGGCTCGCCCTCTTCCAGCGACGACCAGCCGTTGATGCCCGAGGCGTACACCACAGGGAAATCCAGTTGCTCGTCGGTGGCACCCAGCTTGTCAAACAGGTCGAAGGCGGCATTGATCACGGCGTCGGGCTTGGCACCCGGCTTGTCCACCTTGTTGACCACGACGATGGGCTTGAGGCCCAGGGCCAGCGCCTTCTTGGTCACGAAGCGCGTTTGCGGCATCGGGCCTTCTTGGGCATCGATCAGCAGCACCACGCCATCGACCATGGACAACGCGCGCTCGACTTCACCACCGAAGTCCGCGTGGCCCGGGGTGTCGACGATGTTGATGTGCGTGCCATTCCAGCTCACGGCGCAGTTCTTGGCCAGGATGGTGATGCCGCGCTCACGTTCGATGGCGTTGTTGTCCATCACGGTGTCGACGACTTTTTCGTGCTCGGCGAACGTGCCGCTTTGGCGCAGCAGTTGGTCCACCATGGTGGTCTTGCCATGGTCCACGTGGGCGATGATGGCGATGTTGCGGATCTGGGTGCTCATGAAAAGCTCTCTGGTCTGGAATCAGGGGGTCGCGGTGCTGGCCTGGACGAGCAGGCCCTGGATCTCCGCCGGGCTCAGCAGGCGGTTGGGGATCAACTCGCCGCCTTGCACATGGGCGCTGCCCAACAGAATGCGACGTGAGGAATCTTGTGGGGCTGCCGGATGCGGGCCATAAACCCGAACCTGCGGCATATTGCCCAAGGACACCCGCCGACGCAATCCCGTGAGAAAGCGGGCGGCCTCGGCCTCGGGCAGATTGACATCCGGCCAATCGGCCAGCAACACATCGGCTGGACGCAACAGGCGGTCTCGTTCGGTATCGGTCATGGTTTGCAGCGCCTCCAGGGTGATGGCGTCCTCCAGGGACACCCCGCCACTGCCCGTGCGGCGCAATCCAATCAGGTGAGCGCCGCACCCGAGGTGTTCACCAATGTCCTGGGCCAGCGTTCGGATGTAGGTGCCTTTGCTGCAACGCACGTCGATCATCAGGGCATCATGGTCGGCGCTGAGGATGTCAATCGCATGAATCACCACGCGGCGGGGCTCACGCTCGATCTCGATGCCTTCGCGGGCATATTCGTACAGCGCACGCCCGGCGTGCTTGAGCGCCGAGTACATCGGCGGCACCTGCTCGATCGGGCCCACAAAGGCCTGACAGGCCAATGACAGCCGGTCAGGCGTCACCATGTCGGGCAATACCTCGCGACGCTGCATGACCTCACCTTCGGCATCGCCGGTGGTGGTGGTCTCACCCAGCCTCAATGTGGCGGTGTAACGCTTGTCGGCGTCCAGCGACACCTGGGAAAACTTGGTGGCGGCACCAAAACACAAAGGCAACAAACCCGTGGCCAGGGGATCGAGTGTGCCGGTGTGGCCGGCTTTTTCGGCCCTGAACAAGCGTTTGACCTTCTGCAAAGCATCGTTGCTCGACAGCCCCAAAGGCTTGTCAAGCAGCAGCACGCCATGCACCTGCCGCCGAGGCAGCCGTGCAGGACGCGCAGTGATCGATGCGTTGGCGTTGCTCACGATTCCCCGTCATCCTTGGCCTTGTCGGCCACCGCCCGGCTGATGAGGGCGTTGAGCTCGGCCGCACGCTCGGTGGTGCGGTCGAAGTGAAAGTGCAAGGTGGGCACCGTGTGGATCTGCAGGCGCTTGAACAGGCCATTGCGCAGGAAGCCCGCGGCCTCGTTCAAACCGGCCTCGCACTCGGTCGGGTCACCGATCAACAGCGAAAAGTAGACCTTGGCGTGCGCATAGTCCGGCGTGACCTCCACATTGCTGAGGGTGACCATGCCGATGCGCGGATCCTTCAGTTCACGGATGAGTTCGGCCAGATCACGCTGGATCTGGTCAGCGACACGCAGGCCGCGGTTGGGAATGGATCGTTTATGGCGCATGGTGAACTCCAGCGGGACCGCATCAGGGCGCTCGGGCCGCCCCCTTTCAAGCACAAACCCCGCCTGGGGTCAGGCGGGGCTGCAGGGGATGGCGTCGCAACCGGCTTACAGGGTACGGGCCACTTCCTTGATTTCGAAGAACTCGAGGACGTCGCCTTCCTTGATGTCGTTGTAGCCCTTGATGTTGAGGCCGCACTCGAAGCCCTCGCGAACTTCCTTGACATCGTCCTTGAAGCGCTTGAGGCCTTCCAGCTCGCCGGTGTAGATGACCACGTTGTCGCGCAACAGGCGCAGTCGGGCGTTGCGACGCACGACGCCGTCGGTGACCATACAACCCGCGATGGTGCCGATCTTCGAGGCCACGAACACCTGACGGATCTCGGCCGAGCCGATGATCTCTTCGCGCTGCTCGGGGGCCAGCATGCCGCCCATCGCTGCCTTCACATCGTCCACGGCGTCGTAGATGATGTTGTAGTAGCGGATGTCCACGCCATTGTGCTCGGCCACCTTGCGGGCATTGGCGTCCGCACGGGTGTTGAAGCCAATCAGCACGGCCTTCGAAGCGATCGCCAGGTTGACGTCGGACTCGGAGATGCCACCCACAGCGGCATGCACCACCTGCACACGCACCTCGTCGGTCGACAGCTTGAGCAGGGACGTGGCCAGCGCTTCTTGCGAGCCCTGGACGTCGGCCTTGATGATGAGCGGCAGGGTTTGGACGTCGCCGCCCTGACCCATTTGCTCGAACATGCTCTCCAGCTTGGCGGCCTGTTGCTTGGCCAGCTTGACATCGCGGTACTTGCCTTGACGGAAGGTGGCGATTTCACGGGCGCGGCGCTCATCGGCCAGCACCATGAACTCATCACCAGCCGACGGCACATCGGTCAGACCCTGGATTTCAACCGGGATCGACGGACCTGCCTCATTGGCGGGCTTGCCGTCTTCGTCCAGCATGGCGCGAACGCGACCATACGAAGCCCCGGCCAGCACCACATCACCACGCTTGAGCGTACCCGACTGCACCAGCACCGTGGCCACCGGGCCGCGGCCCTTGTCCAGACGCGCTTCGATCACCAGGCCCTTGGCCATGGCTTCCTTGGGCGCGGTCAGCTCCAGCACTTCGGCTTGCAGCAGCACGTTTTCCAGCAGTTCATCGATGCCTTGCCCCGTCTTGGCCGACACCGGACAGAACGGCGATTCACCACCATAGGCTTCGGGCACCACCTGCTCGGCGATCAGCTCTTGCGTCACGCGCTCGAGGTTCACACCGGGCTTGTCGATCTTGTTGACCGCCACCACGATGGGCACACCAGCCGCCTTGGCGTGGTGGATGGCTTCCTTCGTTTGCGGCATGACGCCGTCGTCGGCCGCCACCACCAGGATGACGATGTCGGTGGCCTTGGCGCCACGGGCACGCATGGCCGTGAAGGCTTCGTGACCCGGGGTGTCCAGGAAGGTGATCATGCCGCGCGGTGTGTCCACATGGTAGGCACCGATGTGCTGCGTGATGCCACCCGCTTCACCAGCGGCCACACGAGAGGTGCGGATGTAGTCCAGCAGCGAGGTCTTGCCGTGGTCGACGTGACCCATGACGGTGACCACCGGCGCGCGGGGGAACACCTCCGCGCCTTGCTGGGCGTGTTCTTCTTCCAGGAAGGCGTCCGGGTCGTCCAGCTTGGCCGCGAAGGCCTTGTGGCCCATTTCTTCGACCAGGATCATGGCGGTTTCCTGATCCAGTTGCTGGTTGATGGTGACCATCTGACCCAGTTTCATCAACTGCTTGATCAGCTCCGTGGCCTTGATGGACATCTTGTGCGCCAGATCGGCCACCGAGATGGTTTCCGGAACGTGCACCTCGATCACTTGAGGCTCTGTGGGCGGCACAAAATTGGATTGGCTGTCGCCACGGTCGCCGCGACGGCCACCCTTGCCACCGGGGGCCTTCCAGCCGTTGCGGCTGCCAGACGACGCGTCAGAACGGCCCTTGGCCGGCGCGCCACGCTTCTTGGTGTCGTCGGCCCAGCTCGATGAGAGCTTCTCGGACTTCAACGACTTCTTGTCGCCCGGCTTGGCGCCAGCGCCGGCCGTGGTCGCACCAGGTGCGGCCTTGGGCTTGTGGATCGTGCCCTTGATGCCGGCGGCATCGGCGGGCTTGACTTCCTCGGGCTTCTTGGCCGTCAGCACCTTCTTGGGTGCATTCATCATGGCGCGAATGGCCGCAGCCTCGGCCTCGGCAGCCTTGCGGCGACGCTCCAGGTCGGCCAAGCGCTTTTGCTCTTCGGCTTCAATGTCGGCCGCCTTGACCACGCGAACGGCAGGCGCAGCCTTGGGCGCCTCTGCGGCGTCCGTGGCCTTGTCCGCCTCTGCGGTCTTGGCAGGTTCGGCCTGCGGCGCGACCTCAGGGGCCGCCTCTGCGACCGGCTTGGCCTCGGCCTTGTCTTCAGGTGCACGCAAGGTGCCGCCCTTGGCCACGCGCTGAGCGGCCGCCGTCAATGCAGCAGCTTCCGCCCGAGCGGCCTGCTGGGCTGCAGCGCGACGGGCTGCAACGGCCTCACGCTCGGTGTCATCTTCGCTCACATCACCAGCGGGCACAGCAGCGGCGGCCTTGGCGGCCGCTTCACGCTCGGCAGCCTCACGGGCGGCGCGCTCGGCGGCTTCGCGGGCACGGGCCTCGGCTTCTTCCCGCTCACGACGCTCTTGCTCCTCGCGCACACGGCGAGCTTCGGCCAGCTCGGCTTCCTGCTGGCGAAGGGCCTCCGCCTGGGCACGGGCCTCTTCTTCACGCCGCATGAGGTCAGCGTCGGCGGTGGTTTCACTGCCGTCTTCGCGCTTGACGAACACGCGCTTTTTCTTGACCTCGACCTGGATGGTCCGGGCCTTGCCAGAGGCGTCTGCCTGCTTGATTTCGGTGGTCGACTTGCGAGTCAGTGTGATCTTCTTGCGATCACCGCCGGCGGTGCCGTGAGCGGTGCGCAGGTGGTCCAGCAGGCGCTCCTTGTCGGCTTCCGTGAGCACGTCTTCGGGCGATGCCTTGGGCACGCCCGCAGACTGTAGCTGCTCCAGCAGTGTCGCTGCCGGGCGGTTCAATTCCGCGGCAAATTGTGCGACGGTGGTCACGGCCATTGTTCAGATCCTTGCGATGAGCTTGCGTAAAAATTGTGGCGGCGTCAGTGGGACGAGGTCGATCAGGCGAACCAGTGTTCGCGGGCCTTGAGGATCAAGGCGCGGGCCTGTTCATCGGAAACCCCGGTCATGTCGGTGAGCTCGTCCACCGCCAGGTCAGCCAGGTCGTCACGGGTATGGATGCCGGCCTCGGCCAGCTTGGCAATCAGCTCGGGCGTGAGGCCGTCGAGACCCTTGAGGCTCTCGGACAGGGCTTCCACCTCTTCTTCCTTGGCGATCTCCATCGTCAAGAGCGCGTCCTTGGCGCGGTTGCGCAGCTCGTTGATGGTGTCTTCGTCAAAGGATTCGATGGACAGCATTTCCTGGATGGGCACATACGCCACCTCTTCCAGGCTCGTGAAGCCTTCGGCGATCAGGATGTCGGCCACCTCTTCGTCCACGTCCAGCTTGTCGACGAAGAGCTTGCGCACGCCTTCGCTTTCGACCGCCTGCTTCTGAGCCGACTCTTCGGCCGTCATGATGTTGATGCGCCAGCCGGTCAGATCAGAGGCCAGACGCACGTTCTGACCACCACGGCCAATGGCGATGGCCAGGTTTTCTTCATCCACGACGACGTCCATGGCGTGCTTTTCTTCGTCCACAAAAATGGACTGCACGTTGGCAGGCGCCAGGGCACCAATGACGAACTGGGCAGGGTCTTCAGACCACAACACGATGTCCACGCGCTCACCAGCCAGCTCGTTGGTCACGGCCGTCACACGAGAACCACGCACGCCCACGCAGGTGCCGATGGGGTCGACACGCTTGTCGTGCGACAGCACGGCGATCTTGGCGCGCGAACCGGCGTCACGGGCGCAGCTCTTGATGTCCAGCAGGCCCTGTTCGATTTCAGGCACTTCCTGGCGGAAAAGCTCGATCATGAACTCGGGCGACGAACGCGACAGCATGATCTGCGGGCCACGCTGGGTGGGGTCCACGCCCAGAATGAAGGCACGAACACGGTCGCCCGAACGCAGGTTTTCCTTCGGGATCATCTCGGTGCGCTTGAGGCGGCCTTCCACACGGCCCGACTCCACGATCACATCGCCCTTGTCCAGGCGCTTGACGGTGCCCACGAAGATGCGTTCGCCACGCGACAGGAAGTCGTTGAGCAGTTGCTCGCGCTCGGCATCGCGGATCTTTTGCAGGATGACTTGCTTGGCGGCTTGAGCACCGATGCGACCGATGGGCACGGATTCAACGGACTCTTCGATGTAGTCACCCACGTCGATGTCGTCGATGCGATCACGCGCATCCGAGAGAATTTCTTCGGAATCGGGGTTTTGCAGACCGGCCTCGTCGGGCACGACCAGCCAGCGGCGGAAGGTTTCGTACTCACCCGTGTCACGGTCGATGGACACGCGGATGTCAACCTCGCCGGTGTAGAGCTTCTTGGTGGCCGAAGCCAACGCCAGCTCGACCGCACCGAACACCACATCGCGCTCCACGCTTTTCTCGCGGGAGATGGCGTCCACCAACATCAGCAATTCACGATTCATTTCTTCTGACCTCCGAGTTCTTCCGCCTCATCAACGGCAACCTGACCTGCTGCGGGCTGCGCCGCAGCTCTGCGCCCTTTGAAGCTCACGACGGGCACCAGGCGTGCCTCGCGGATCTCATCGAGCGTGAAACCCATGACCTGATCGACCTCTTCGCTGACCGGCGCTTCGCCTTTGGCCATCGCCTTGGCCTGCTTCTTGGCCGCAGTGCGAGACAAAGGCGCCTTGGGCTGCGCCGGCGCCAGCAACAAACCCCATGCCTGCCCCGCTTCAATCTGCTCTGGCGTGCCATCAGGAGACGCGCACAACACACCCTTGTAGTGCTTGCGCCCCTGGAAGGGATGCTTCAGTGCAATCTCGATTTGCTCGCCGATGAATCGGGCGAAATGCGCCGGCGTCTTCAAGGGGCGGTCCACGCCCGGCGAAGACACCTCCAGCCGGCTGTAGTCTGCATCGACGGTTTCGAGCGCATACTGCAACTGGCGGGTCACCTTTTCGCAGTCGTCCACCGTGACCAGATCGCCCGGCAGGTCGTAGGCTTGATCAGGCAGGCGGTCGATGTAGACGCGCAACAAGCCCTGGGAACTGCGTTCGCAGTCCACCAGTTCAAAACCGAGCCCCGTGACGGTGCTCTCGATCAGGTTCAACCAGGACGACATCCAGCGGCGAGATTCAACAAAAAAGAGTCGAGCAAAAAAAATGGGCTGGAAAAATCCGCCCACACGTGAAAACACGAGACGAACTGCTTCGCGCAGGACACCTGGCACCGCAGTACGACACAACGCGTCAGCGGCCAGCGGGCGCCTGCCCAAAGAGCCAAACCAGGATTTTACCCTGAGGAACGACCTCGGACAAGGCTACCCCCCTAAATTCCTTGAAGATGCGACACCCGTGCCAAAATCCGGCCTGATTCAGATCACCATATTGGAGCGTTCATGGGTTTTCTTGCTGGCAAGCGCCTGCTCATCACCGGCCTGCTGTCCAACCGTTCGATCGCCTACGGCATCGCCCAGGCCTGCCACCGCGAAGGCGCTGAGCTGGCCTTCAGCTATGTGGGCGAGCGCTTCAAGGACCGCACCACCGAGTTTGCCAAAGAGTTCAACTCCGAGCTGATTTTCGATTGCGACGTGGGCAGCGACGAGCAAATCGCCCAGATGTTTGCCGACCTGGCGAAGGTGTGGCCCACGTTTGACGGATTCGTCCACTCGATCGGCTTTGCCCCCCGCGAGGCCATCGCAGGCGACTTCCTGGACGGGCTGTCGCGCGAAGCTTTTCGGGTGGCCCATGACATTTCGGCCTACAGCTTTCCGGCCATGGCCAAGGCAGCTCTGCCCTACCTGAACCCCAAATCCGCCCTGTTGACGCTGTCGTACCTGGGCGCTGAACGCATCGTGCCTGCCTACAACACCATGGGACTGGCCAAGGCATCGCTGGAGGCGTCGGTGCGCTACACCGCGGCCAGCCTGGGCCCCAGGGGCATCCGCGTCAATGGCATCTCGGCCGGGCCGATCAAGACACTGGCCGCCTCGGGCATCAAGGGTTTCAGCAAGATTCTGAGCGTGGTTGAACAAAATGCCCCACTGCGCCGCAACGTGACCATCGAAGACGTGGGCAATGTGGCCGCATTCATGCTGTCTGACCTGGCCGGCGGCGTGACCTCGGAGATCACCTATGTGGACGGCGGGTTCAGCCACGTGATGGGCGGCTTGGGCGACCTGAGCGAATGAGGCGCTCAAGGCACGCCTTACACGCCTGACACGGCGTGCCTGAGGCGCCATGCGGCGGGCGTGAGCCCCGTGTGCCGCTTGAATATCCGCCCGAACGCGACGCGGTCGGCATAGCCCACCGCTTCGGCCACGTCGGCCACCGGCAACCGTCCGCCCTCCAGCAGGGCTTGCGCGCGCGCCAGCCGCAAAGCCTGCTGGTACTGCAAAGGTGACACGCCCGTGGCCGCCAGAAAGCGCCGCTGCAGGGTTCTGACACTGACGTGGATGCGCTCGGCCAGATCATTGAGTGACAGTGGCACAGCGCAATCGGCCTCAATCTGATCCTGTAATCGGCGGATGTCAGCGTCTGCATGACGGCGCCAGCCGGGTGGCGGCATGTACAGCGACTGCGGGCCGCGATCCAGTTCGGTGACCAGCATGCGGGCAAGTTGCCTGGCGGTTTCGCGGTCAGTCAGCGCCTGGATAGCGCGCAAACAGGCATCCACACCCGCCAGCGATCCCCCTGAGCACCACCACCCGCCCTGCGGCGCCGTCCCATCGGCCCCGTCAGCCCCGTCGGTCCCTTCAAATTGGGCCAGATTCAAGGTCGCGTCCACCGCCACAGCCGGGTGTCGCGCTTGCAGATCGTCGGCCAGCATCCAGTGGGTGGTGGTCACATGCCCATCCAGCCGCCCCGTGGCGGCCAACAGGAACACACCAGAGCACAAGGTGACGACACGGATGGATGCCGGCAACGACCGCAAGGCATCGATCACACGAGGATGGCTGGCGGCCGCGGCCGGGCCCTGTGTCCACAGCGATGGGATCACCACCAGGGTGGCCTCGGAAAGCCGCTCCGGCCCGCCCTCCACGGCCAGCAGGCCATCCGGGTGAGCGACCGGCGCGCCATCCTCACTCACCCGAATGAGCTCGAAGCGATGAGGGCCAGGCATCTGGTTGCCCATGCGAAACACGTCAAGCACCAACCCCACACTGCCCAGACTGTGCTGGGGACAGATCACCACCGCGATGCGGTGTCGCTGCCGGGGTGCCCGCACACCGCCGCTGGCGGATGCACCAGAAGGTGTGCTCCGATGATTGTCCATATCAGCCTCAAAGATGTCATTTACGACAATACCACGGGCACCGCTGGATCCGCACAATGGCGCGCATGTTCCAGCCCCCTGCGCGTGACGCACACACCATGCATCGGCCCATCCTGCACCATTACAACGAGTCCCCCTATGCCGAAAAAGCCCGCCTGATGCTGGGCTACAAGGGCCTGGCCTGGCGCTCCGTGAAGGTGCCCCGCATCGCGCCCAAGCCAGACCTGACGGCCTTGACGGGGGGCTACCGCAAGGTGCCGGTGCTGCAAATGGGCGCCGACGTTTATGCCGACACCCGCCTGATCGCCGAAGTGCTTGACGGGCTGACACCCTCCCCTCCGCTGACAGCGCGTCGTGGGCATTTTGACGACGTCATCGCGCACTGGGTGGACAACGTGCTCTTTGGCAAGGCGGTGGGCTACACCTTTGGCGCATTGGCCGACGTGCTGCCGGAGGCTTTGCTGGCCGACCGTGCCGCCTTGCGCGGCGCCCCGCTGGATCGCGCGGCGCTCAAGCAAGCACTGCCAACCATCACGCAAGAGTTGACAGGCCTCATGGGATGGCTGGGCACCGCGCTGGGTGGCACCTCGCCCTTTGTGAACGGCAGCACCCCTGGCAATGGCGATTTCACCTTGTACGCCACCTTGTGGTTCATGCAAAACGGCGGATTCGATTTCTCTCACTGCCCTGCGGCGCAGGCCTGGATGGGGCGCATGGCGGCGTTCGGCCATGGAGAGCGGCAGGAAATCTCGGCTGAAGAGGCTTTGATCGAAGCCGCTGCGGCCCTGCCCGCCCCCTTGCCTTGCGAGCCCTTCACCCCCGAGAGCGGCGGGCTGCAAGCCGGCCAAACCGTGGTGGTCACGCCCGAACAACTGGGGCGTGGCACGAGTGTGACCGGGGCCCTGGTGAGCTTGCTGAATCACCGCATGACGCTTCGTCTGCACACGGCGCGCTGCGGCGAGGTGCATGTGCACTTTCCGCGCGCAGGTTACCGGATTGAACCCGTTTGAGACTGCGCCATGCGCGCCCATGCCATGCCAACCCTGACGCTCTATACCTTTGCCATGTCTCACTACAGCGAAAAGATCCGCTGGACGCTGGACGTGAGCCACATCGCTTACCGAGAAGTCTGCCTGAGCCCGGCCTTCCACATCGCACCGGCCCTGCGCATGGGGGGGCGCGGCCAGACCACCTTGCCCATCATTCAAGGCGATGGCGAGTCGGTTCAGGACAGCCCCCGCATCCTGCGCTGGTTGCAGGCCCACCATGGCCCGCTGGCCGTGATGCCCTCGGAGTTCGATACCTTGCTGCGCGATGTGGAGCGCCGAATCGATGCCATCGGCAAAGATGTGGCGCGGCTGCTTTATGCAGGCGCCTTTGGGGTGGCCGACGAGCACATCCTCAAATTGTGGACCGACCATGCCAGCCCGCTGCAGGCCGCCTTCATCCGCACGTCGTATCCGATCATGCGGTGGGTGTTCAGGCAAAAGCTGCAGATCAAGCCGCGGCGCGTGGCGCTGGCCAGGCAACGCATCGCCGAGACGCTGGATTGGCTGGAGCGGCAATTGTCCAACGGTCGCATCCACCTGGTGGGCGAAAGCCTGACCGTGGCCGACATCACCGCCGCATCGCTGCTGGCACCGCTGGCCTGCCCGGACCAACACCCGGTCTATGGTGATCCGGCGTACCGCGAGGGCATGCGCATGGCCCTGCAGGAATGGGCGGACCGCCCGGCCATCGCCTGGGTGTTGCACATGTATGCACAACATCGTGGTCCCATGCGGGGTGGCGCGCTCCAGGTGCCGCAGAACAGGCAGAATGGGTCTTGAAGGAGACCATGACATGAACCAGGACGAGATGAAAGCCCTGCTGCAGACACTGCACACCGAACTGGCTGCCCGCCCCCAGGTGGATGCCGCCACCCGTGAGGCTCTGCAAGCGCTGGATGCCGACATCCAGCGGGTGCTGGCGCAATCGGGTGCGGCAGCCAACGACCCTCAAGGCCCTGGCGAACAGGATGACATCACCGTGCTGGCGCAAACGCTGGAAGCCCGCCTGGAGGCGGATCATCCCGTGTTGGTGGGCACGCTGCGCGATCTGATGGACCGCCTGGGCAAGATGGGGATCTGAGTTGGTCCGCGCTCACTGAGCCAAGGCCTGGCCAAGATCGGCCAGGCTGGCTGCCACCAGGGTGCGGGTGTAGGCGTGCTGCGGCTGCGTGAGCACCTGCTGCACCGGCCCGTGCTCGACCACCTGGCCCGCCTTCATCACGATCACGTCGTGGGCCATGGCCGCCACCACCTCCACATCGTGGGTGATGAGCAGGTAGCTCAGGCCCCGCTCGCGCTGGAAGCGCTGCAACAGGGCCAGGATCTGTTTCTGGATGGTCACGTCCAGGGCGCTGGTGGGCTCGTCCAGCACCAGCACCTGCGGCTCGACGATCAGCGCCCGCGCCATGGCCAGACGCTGGCGCTGGCCACCCGAGAACTCGTGCGGGTAGCGCGACAACAGGCGAGGAAACTGGGCCTCGGTCAGACCCACCTCGGCCAGCATGGCCTCCACGCGTGCGCGACGTTGCGCCGCATCCACCTCCGGGTGGTGAATGAGCAGCCCCTCGCCCACCAGCTCTTCCACCGTCATGCGGGGTGAGAGTGACGAGAACGGGTCCTGAAACACCACCTGCACCTGCCGCCGCAAAGGTTTGTCGCGCCGGGGCTGGTGCTGCCAGGCCTGGCCCATGACGGTCAGCCCCCCTTCGGCGGGCTGCAAACCCAGCGCGGCCAGCGCCAGTGTGGATTTGCCAGAGCCTGATTCACCGATCACGGCCAGCGTGTGACCGGCCTTGAGCTGGAAGTTGACGCCGCGCACCGCATCGAACCGGCCGGAGCGGAACCAACCCGCCACACCGGGGCGGGGCACCTTGTAGCCCACGTCCACGCCCTGCCCTTGCACCTGCACGACCGCATTGGCGGGGGGCTGGTAAGCGGTGTCGCGCAATGGGCGGCTGTCCAGCAGCTTGCGGGTGTAGGGGTGCTCAGGGGTGGTAAACACGGTTTGCACCGGGCCGGTTTCCACCAGCACGCCGCGCTCCATCACGGCCACGCGGTCAGCAAAGTGGCGCACCAGGTGCAGGTCGTGCGTGATCATGAGCACCGCCATGCCATGTTGACGCTGCAAATCGGCCAGCAGATCGAGGATCTGGCCGCGCAGGGTCACATCCAGCGCGGTGGTGGGCTCGTCGGCCAGCAAGAGCTTGGGCTGACAGGCCAGTGCCATGGCGATCATGGCCCGCTGACGCTGCCCACCCGACAACTGGTGGGGATAGGCCTGGGCCCGGCGCGCCGGCTCCGGGATGCCGGTGGTGGCCAGCAACTCCACCGCACGGCGCCAGGCTTCCTTGCGGGTGGTGAGCTGGTGCAGCTCGATCACTTCGGCGATCTGGTCGCCAATCGTGTACAGCGGGTTCAGCGCCGTCATGGGCTCCTGAAAGATGACGGCCACGTCGCGGCCGCGCACCTCGCGCAGGCTGGGCTCGTCCAGGGCCAAGAGGTCGCGCCGCCCTTCGGGCGTGTTGAGCCAGGCCTGGCCGCTCACCTGGGCCTGGGGCAGCAAGCGCAGCAGGCTGAGCGCCGTGATGCTCTTGCCCGAACCCGACTCTCCCACCAGGGCCAGTTTTTCGCCCGGGGCGATCTGCAGGTCCAGCCCATGCACCACGGGCTTGCCGGCAAAGCCCACCTGCAGGCCACGCACATCGAGCAAAGGCACGGGGCCACTCATCACATCTGCTCCTTGCGGGGGTCCAGCGCATCGCGCAGGGCATCGCCCATGAAGGTCAACAACAGCAAGGTGCTCACCAGCACCGCGAAGGTGGACAGCGAAATCCACCAGGCGTCGAGGTTGTTCTTGCCCTGCTCCAGCAATTCGCCCAGGCTGGGGGTGCCCAGCGGCACGCCCAGGCCCAGAAAGTCGAGCGAGGTGAGCGCCAGAATGGCCGCGCTCATGCGGAACGGCAGGAAGGTGACCACGGGCGTCATGCTGTTGGGCAGGATGTGGCGGCGGATGACCTGCCAGTTGCTCAGGCCCATGGCACGGGCGGCACGCACGTAATCCAGCTGGCGGTTGCGCAAGAACTCGGCGCGCACGTAATCCGACAGGCTGATCCAGCCGAACAGGCTGAGCAAGAGCAGCAGCAGGCCCAGGCTGGGCGAAAACACCGCCGAGAAGATGATGAGCAGGTACAGCTCGGGCATGGAGCCCCAGATCTCGATGCCGCGCTGCATCAAGAGGTCGGTGCGCCCGCCATAAAAGCCCTGGATGGCCCCCACCACCACACCCAGCAGCACGCCAATCGCCGTCAGCGCCAGGCCAAACAGCACCGACACGCGAAAGCCATACAGCAGGCGCGCGAACACATCACGGCCTCGGTCGTCAGTGCCCAGCCAATTCTCGGCCGATGGCGGCGCCGGGTTGGGCGAGGACGCAAAGTAGTTGATGGTGCTGTGGTGCGATCGGTTCAGCGGGTACAGCGCCCAGTTGCCGGGTTGCTGGAACTGCTCCAGGATGAAGGGGTCGAGGTAGTCGGTAGAGGTTTCGAAATCACCGCCGAAGGTGGTTTCGGGCAGGTCTTGCACCACGGGCACAAACCACTGGCCCTGGTAACGCGCCAGCAGGGGCTTGTCGTTGGAGATCAGCTCGGCCACCAGGCTGAGCACCACCAGCGTCACAAACAGCACCATGCTCCAGTAACCCAGGCGGTTTTGTTTGAACCGCAGCCAGGCGCGCCGGGATGGCGACAGGCCCAAGGGCACGGCCGGGGCCACAGAAGTGGAAGGGGTAGGCATCGTGGCGCTGCTCATGCTCAACCGTCCAGCTTCACACGGGGGTCGACCCACACATAACAAAGATCACTGATGAGCTTGGTGAACAAGCCGATCAGGGTGAACAGGTACAAGGTGCCCATGACCACGGGGTAGTCACGCCGAATGACCGACTCGTACCCCAACAGGCCCAGGCCATCCAGGGTGAACAGGGTTTCGATCAGCAGCGAGCCCGCAAAGAAGGCACCAATGAAGGCCGCCGGGAAGCCGGTCACCAGGGGGATGAGGGCGTTGCGGAACACGTGCTTCCACAACACGCGGCGCTCGGCCAGGCCTTTGGCGCGGGCGGTGAGCACGTACTGCTTGCGGATCTCGTCCAGAAACGCGTTTTTGGTGAGCATGGTGACCACGGCAAAACTGCCCAGCACGCTGGCCGTGACCGGCAATGTGATGTGCCAGAGGTAATCCACCACCTTGCCCCACAGGCTGAGTTCTTCCCAGTTGGCTGAGGTGAGCCCGCGCAGCGGGAACCACTGCAGGAACGAGCCGCCCCCAAACAGCACCAGCAAGGCCACGCCCAAGACGAATCCTGGGATGGCATAGCCCGCCAGCACGAGCAGGCTGGTCGTCATGTCAAAGCGTGAGCCTGCCCGCACCGCCTTGGCGATGCCCAGCGGCACCGACACCAGGTAGCTCAGAAAGAAGGTCCACAGCCCCAAGCTGATGGAGACGGGCAGCTTTTCCTTGATCAGCGTCCACACATCCTTGTGATGCACAAAGCTGCGCCCCAGGTCGAAGGTGGCGTACGACACCACCATGTCCACGAACCGCACATGCGCAGGCTTGTCAAAGCCGTACAACTTCTTGAGCTCTTCCACCTGGGCTGGGTCCACCCCCTGACGCCCACGATAGTCAGAGGCCGGACCAGCCTTCTCGCCGCCGGTGGTGCGCGCGTTCAGTTGTGACAGCACCTGCTCCACCGGCCCGCCCGGCACGAACTGGATCACGGTGAAAGTGAGCAACAGCACCCCCAACAAGGTGGGCACCATCAGCAATAGACGTTTGAGGATGTAGGCCCACATCAGCGGCTCCACCAGGTGGCCATGGCCCAGACGTCGGGCCGGTAATAACTGGGCGGCGCCTCGGGCATGCCGAAGCGCCCTCCCCGGTACGCCACCCGGTAGGTGTTGGAGTACCAGTGGAAGATCGTGTAATGCCCGTGGCGCAGCACGCGGTCCAGCGCGCGGGTCAGCACGGCGAGTTCGGCCCGCGATTGCACACTGGCGATGCGGTCCAGCAAGGCATCGACCGCCGGGTCGGACACGCCCATCAGGTTGGACGAACCCTCAACCTGGGCCATGGACGAGTGATAAAACTGGCGCAACTCGGCCCCGGGGATGAGCCGTGCCGGCAGGGCCAGGCTGACGGCCTCGAACTCAAAGCGCTTCATGCGCTTTTCGTACACGGCATAGTCCACCACCCGGTAGCTGGCCTGGATGCCCAGCTTCTGCAGGTTGCGGATCATGGGCGCCACCACGCGCCCCATGCTGGGCGAGTTGTCCAGAAACTCGATGGTGAGCGGCTGTCCGCGGTCATTGACCAGCTTGCCTTCGCGCAAGCGCCAACCCGCCTGGGCCAGCAGATCGCGGGCCTGGCGCAGGTTGCCGCGCAAGGAGTTGGGCGGCGCGGTGTTGGCCGGCTGGGGCACCGGCTGGGTGAACACCGCCGCGGGCAGGCGCGCACGCAGCGGGTTCAGCAGCGCCAGCTCATCCTCGCCCGGCAGGCCCTTGGCTTCATATTCGGTGTTGGTGAAGTAGCTGTTGAGCCGGGTGTAGATGTTGTAGAACAGCTGCCGGTTCATCCATTCGTAGTCCATGGCCATGCCGATGGCCTGACGCACGCGCGGGTCTTTGAACTTGTCCAGCCGGGTGTTGAAAATGAAGCCCTGGAAGTTGGCCGGGTTGCCGTGGGGCAAGGTTTGCTTGACCAGCTCGCCCGAATCGAACTTGCGCCCCTTGTACTGGCGCACCCAGTCTTTGGCGATGTAGGACTGGATGAAATCGAACTCACCAGCCTTGAAGCCTTCGAACGCCGACACGTTGTCGGTGTACATCCGGTAGGTGATGCGGTCAAAGTTGAACAAGCCCTTGCGCACGTTCAGATCTTTGCCCCAGTAATTGGGGTCGCGCTGGTAGGTGATGTCGCGGTTGTTGACCACGCGCCCGATTCGGTATGGCCCCGACGCAATGGGATGCTCGGTGATGATCTGATCGAAGGGCTTGGCCTGGCCATTGACCATGCCCCATCGGTGGCTGAACACCGGCAGGCCGCCCACGATGAGGGGAAGCTCCGCATCCTTCTGATGGAATTCGAAGCGCACGGTGCGTTCGCCAGTCACGACCAGGCGCTTGACGCCCGAAAAATACGCCGGGTACTGCGGCGACACGGCCTTGCTGGTCAGCACGTCAAACGAGTGCTTCACATCCTTGGCCAGCACCGGGTCGCCATTGTGGAAACGCGCCCGGGGGTTGAGCCTGAAGGTCACGCTCAGGCCATCGGGTGCCACGCTCACATCCTCGGCCAGCAGGCCGTAAGCGGTGGCGGGCTCGTCCATGGTGCCCACCAGCAGGGTCTCGAACACCAGCGCCTCCAGGCCGGGTGGCGACGTGCCCTTGAGGGTGAACGGGTTGTACTTGTCAAAGCTGTTGGCGATCAACGGGGCCACCAGGGCCATGGTGCCGCCCTTGGGGGCCTGGGGATTGACGTAGTCAAAGTGGCTGAAGTCTGCGGGGTACTTGATGTCGCCAAACTGCGAATAGGCGTGGGCCGCCACCGACCACCGAGGCACCAAGGCCAGGCACAGGCCCAGCACCAGCCCGGCCAGGGCCCATGCCCAGCCGTGTCGGCCCTGTGAATGCGCTGACCGCGCTGACTGCTTCACCACCTGCCTGCCGATGATCAAACCCGTTCCTCCAAGGTGTCGCACTGAAATCCTGCTCAACTAGCCTACCAGAGCACCAAAGCGTCACGCCCCTCGACCACCACATGCACTTTGCGACCCACGGGCAAGGTCACTTTCACCGGCACGTGGCCAAAGGGCAGCCCGGTGAGGATGGGCGCGCGTGTGTGCTGCCGCACATGGGCCACCATGCACTTGAGGGTGTAGCCGCGGTCCAGCGGCGACTTGCGGTAGCCCGTGAACTGGCCCAGCAGCACCGCCTTTTGGGCATCCAGCACGCCCGCTTGTTGCAACTGCAGCAGGCAACGCTCGACACGGTAAGGGTGCTCGTTGACATCCTCCAGAAACAAAACACCGCCCTTGACCTTGGGAAAGTGCGGCGTGCCCAGCAAGGACACCAGCACACTCAGGTTGCCGCCCCACAGGGTGCCTTGCACGTCCAGACCGTCAAAACCGGCCTCGGTGCGAAAGCCTGTGGCCTCCAGCAAGCCGGTGACGGCCTCGGCAAAACAAGCCTGGGTGACGTCATCACCACCGTCTGGCTGGCTGGCATCGCCAAAATCACCACAGGCCATTGGCCCGGCCCACAGCCCGGCGGTCACGCCATGCCCCACCCTGCTCGGGCCCGCGGCCTTGTGCGCCATGGCCGCCAGGTGAAAGGCCGTGAGATCGCTGTAACCCACCCAGGCGGTGCCCTGCTCAACGCTGCGGGCCACGAGCGACCAGTCGATGCGGTCCAGCAAACGGGTCAACCCATATCCACCGCGAGTGGCCAGCGCCACGTCGGGCGCCAGGGTGGCCACCCGATGGACCGTGCTCAGACGCATGTCGTCATCGCCGGCGAAACGCTGGTGACGCGCCAGCGCCGACTCATCGAGTGCGGCCTCAAACCCCATGGCCTTGAGGCGCTTGACGGCACGACGTGCCGAGGCCGCCTGTGGCACGACGCCCGCCGGGCTGTACACCAGCACCGACCCCAACGGGTGGGCGTGATCAGAACATTCAGATGGGTGCACAAATACCTCGACAAAAACGCGCAGCACCTGAGTCTACGGGCTGCGGTGCCATGGGCAGCCGCGCTGGTGCACGGTGTTGTGCATGCCCCCGCATTCCTTATCAACTTTTCAATTAACAATAAAACAAAATATCTGTTTTTCTTATATAAGAGCATGGAAAGAATGCCTGCACCTCACCACCCCGTCGCACCATGAATTTTCAACAACTCCGCTCTGTGCGCGAAGCCGTTCGTCAGGGGTTCAACCTGACCGACGTCGCGCAGGCATTGCACACGTCTCAGCCAGGCGTCAGCCGCCAAATCAGAGAGCTTGAAGATGAGCTGGGCGTGGCGCTGTTCATCCGCTCAGGCAAGCGGCTGCTGGGGCTGACGGAACCCGGTGAACATGTGCTGCCCCTCATCGAACGCATGCTTCAGGATCAGGACAACCTGCGGCGCGCCTCCTGCGACTTTGCCTCCACCCATGCAGGCCCCCTGTCGGTGGCCGCAACACACTCGCAAGCACGCTATGCGTTGCCATCGGCGGTGCGTGATTTCCGGCAACTTTATCCGGCGGTCACGCTGAACCTGCATCAAGGCTCTCCGCGGCAGGTGGCCGAGATGCTCTTGACGGGTGAGGCCGACATCGGCATCGCCACCGAAGCCCTCACCCAGTACGACGAGCTGGTGACACTGCCTTGCTACCGCTGGACGCACAGCGTGGTGGTGCGCCCCGATCACCCGCTGACCGACGGGCAGGCCCTGACATTGGAGCGACTGAGCCGCTACCCACTGATCACCTACGATGCCGGCTACACCGGCCGCTCGCACATCGACAGCGCGTTCGAGCATGCGGGACTGAGTCCATCCATCGTGCTGAGCGCCATGGATGCCGACGTGATCAAGACCTATGTGGACTTGGGGCTGGGCGTGGGCATCGTGGCGTCCATCGCTTATGACGACCAGCGCGATCAGCATCTTCGTGCCATCGATGCCGGGCACCTGTTTGCCGTCAACACCACCCGCCTGGCGTTCAAGAGGGGACGGTTCTTGCGCAGCTATGTGTACGCTTTCATCGAAGCCTTTGCACCGCCCTTGACGAAGCCGGTGGTGCAAGAGGCGATGGGGCGCTCATGAGGTCGCGGCGGGCTCGAATTGACGCACCTGGCGCGGCTGCAGGTAAACCGTGTGCCCCACCGTCAACCACCCCTGGTCACGCCAGGCGCGATACGCCGCGCGGGGCAGGTCCACATCGACCGGCTCATCGCCATCGATGCACCGAAACGTGAGTCGTGAGGTGCCGCCGGTGGACATGACGTGCTGCAGCACCGCAGGCAGTGCACCCGGCACAGGCTGCGCATGCACGTCGATGTCATGAGGCCTCACATAGCGAACTGGCGAGCCATCCAGCCGGTTCACATCCCCGAGAAACTCGACCACAAAAGCGCTGGCAGGTTGGTCATAGACGTCCTCGGGCAAACCTTCCTGCTCGATGCGCCCACGGTTCATCACGATGATGCGGTCGGCAACTTCCATGGCCTCATCCTGATCGTGCGTGACGAAGACCGTGGTCAATCGCATCTCGTCATGCAGTTGACGCAACCAGCGGCGCAGTTCTTTGCGCACTTTGGCATCCAGGGCACCAAACGGCTCATCCAGCAACAACACCCTGGGCTCGATCGCCAGAGCCCGGGCCAGCGCAATCCGCTGGCGCTGCCCACCAGACAGCTGGTGGGGATACCGGTTTTGGGTACCGTCCAGCTGCACCAGCTGCAGCAGCTGATGCACCCGCTCCCTGATCAGACCTTCGTCAGGCCGAGCAGCCTTGGGACGCATCCTGAGCCCGAACGCCACATTGTCAAACACCGACATGTGGCCAAACAGCGCGTAGTGCTGAAACACGAAGCCCACCCGCCGATCGCGGACAGGCACGTGGGTGGCGTCCTCGCCATGCAAAAAAACCGAGCCGGCGTCGGGCTGCTCCAAGCCCGCCATCACGCGCAGCAAACTGGTCTTGCCTGACCCAGACGGCCCCAGCAAGGCCACCAGTTCACCAGAGGGCACGTGCAGGTTCAAGCCATCGCAAACCGTGACCGAACCGAACCGCTTGACCAGATGCTTGACATCGATGCTCATGGCATCGATTAAAACACCGTTCGCCGATCTTCAGGAATGGCGCGCCGCACGGGCCTTCAGCAGCGCCACGCACTCGAGCACCCCCACCACGCACGCCAGACCCAGGGCCATCCAGGAGGCCCACCGCTTACCTCGTCGCTTTGCTTTCATCGACACCTCCCAGGCTGTGCGCCCCGATCCGGATACCGGGATGATTCAGCGCGCTGATGACAAGACCATGACAGCGAACTCCGACAGGCCAGAGGTAAGCCCGAGCCGGGCCGCTGTCGTCAATTTGTCATCCAGGCATCGGACACTGGTTGATTGTCATGATGGCTGGCCTGTCGCTTGCACACCCCCACACCCCTGCCCGAGCTGGAAGAACTACAACGCCTGACCGAGATGGGCGCGCAGCACGTGGATGCACGAACGCTGTGCTCCATGGTGGTCAAGGGACACCTGTTGCAGGTTGATGCCCTGCTGCTGGGCCAGCCGGACCCGGCGGCGCCTGCCGTGGTGTTCGTGGGCGGTGTGCATGGTCTTGAACGCATCGGCGCCCAGGTGGTGCTGGCCTACCTGGCGCAGGTGGTTCAGCGCCTCAAGTGGGATGAAGCCCTGCATGACCTCCTCAAGCGCGTGCGCATGGTGTTCGTGCCGGTGCTCAATCCAGGCGGGCTGCTGCTGGGCACCCGGGCCAATCCACAGGGGGTGGATCTGATGCGCAATGCCCCGGTGGACGCCCTGGAGCCCCCCCCGTGGCTGGTGGGCGGGCAACGCATCAGCGCCACCTTGCCCTGGTACCGTGGGCCTGCCGGTGAGGCAATGCAGCCAGAAAGCCAGGCCCTGTGCGAACTCCTGGCCCAGGACGTCTTGCAGCGACCGCTGACCATCGCCATCGACTGCCACTCGGGTTTCGGCATCCAGGATCGGCTGTGGTTTCCATACGCCCACACGCGCGAGCCCATGGCGCAGTTATGGGCCTTGCATGCCCTGCACCGCATCTTTCAGCAAACGCATGCGCACCACCCCTACATTTTCGAGCCTCAAAGCGCGCAGTACCTGACCCACGGCGACCTGTGGGATCACCTGTGTCTGCAGGCCCAGGCCCAGCACCCAGGCCGCTGGCTGTTGCCGCTGACCCTGGAGATGGGATCATGGCTGTGGGTCAAGAAAAACCCGCGTCAGTTGTTCAGCCGGCACGGCATCTTCAACCCATTGATCGCACACCGACAGCAACGGGTGCTGCGTCGGCACCTGGGCTTGCTGGACTTCATGGCGCGGGCAGCCGCCAGCCATGCACGCTGGCTGCCCGCCGAAAGCGAGCGCGCCCTGCACCAACGACAGGCCATTGCACGCTGGTATGCCGAGGCACCCCGCGCAGGCACGCGCACGCACACTCACACTGGCACGCACGGAGGACCGAGCCCATGAACCAAGACACCTGGGTGCTGCTGCGTGGATTGACGCGTGGACAAGGTCACTGGGGCCGCTTTCCTGCGCAACTGCAGGCGGCCCTTCCACCCGGGAGCGTGGTGCTCACCCCCGACATGGCCGGCAATGGCCAACGCCACACAGAACGCAGCCCCGACACCGTCAGCGACCTGCTGGACGATCTGCGCGCCCAACTGCCCCCATCCAGCGGCCCCTTCAGGGTGCTGGCCATGTCATTGGGCGCCATGGTGGCCGCACATTGGGCGCACACCCACCCGCAAGAGTTGCGCAGCGCCGTGCTCATCAACACCAGCCTGCGTCCCTTCAGCCCGTTCTGGCAACGCCTGCGGCCGCGCCAATATCCCCGCATCCTTCGGCTGCTGATCACGCAACCTGATCCCGCCGTCTGGGAGCGCGCCATCCTGCGCATGACCAGCCGCCAGGCCGTCCAGCCCGATGCCGTGCTGCACGAGTGGGTGCGCCTGCGCACACAACACCCGGTGAGCACCCGCAATGCCCTGGCTCAACTGAGGGCGGCCATCGGCTACCGCGCACCCGCTGCGCCGCCGCCCGTGCCGCTGCTGCTGCTCAACGGTCAGGGCGACCAACTGGTGCACCCCGACTGCTCAAGCCGACTGGCTCACGCCTGGCAATGCCCGCTGCTCAGGCATCCCACGGCGGGGCATGATCTTCCGTTGGATGACCCTGAGTGGGTGATCCAGCAAGTGACGGAGTGGATGCCTCGCGCTTGACCGGCAGGGCCTCGGCCGCCGACAGCCCCATGGGCTGCTCACCACCCAGGGCATCTACCAGATCAGGAATCAGCTCGATCAGCTCGCCGGTGGCGATCGCCACATCCGCATCGAAACCCTGTGCATCGGCCTGCTGGCCCGTGCTTTCAAACACCACATCCAGCAACGCCACCTTCTTGAGCTGCATGGACTCGGTGAGCGTGAACGAGCACCGGTCGCGCCAGGTCAGCGACAGGCGCGTGGGCACCTTGCCCGCCGTGATGTGCTGACGCACCTCATCGATGTCCAGCGGATGCCTGGCATAACGCACCACCGACTTCATCGCGTCAGGCGCTTTCAGCTCGCACTCGCGGTCCACCGTGAAGCCCTGCGGGGCCTCGCCCGTGCCCAGCCAGTGGGCCATGGCCACCGCAGGCGACATCTCGGTGTGCAGCAGCGACAGGGACAGGCCATCGATCTGCTTGATGAGCAGCGTGACCACCTCATCGGCCCGGGCCTGACTGCCGGTGTCCAGCATCAGCAAGCGCTCACGCGGTGACCACCACACCCAGGTGCCAGACTGCTTGGTGAAGGCGCGGGGCAGCAGTTCCAGCAGGGCTTGCTCTTTGAGCTCTTTGCCCAGCTTCTTGCCCGGCTTGCGTCCCGTGGTCTGCTCGATCTCGCGGGCCATTTCGTCCACGCGACGCTTGACCACCGCACCGGGCACCACCCGCTGCTCGGTTTGCAGGCGCATCACCCACTGCCCATCGATCGACTCAACCAGGGGCGCATGGGCCTCGCCACGCGGCTCCACCCAGCCCATGGACTTTGGCTGCGTGGCGCCGCAGGCCACGAAACGCCCACGAGACAAGGCCTCTTCCACGGCCGACAGATCGGGAGCACTGTCGGCCCCCACACGGTAGACGGTCAGGTTCTTGAACACAACGATCCTTCAGCCAGCGGCCTTTGAATGCACGGCCACAAAAGAAAACGCCCCTGACGAATCAGGGGCGCTCTGGTCTTGGCGGAGACGAAGGGATTCGAACCCTTGATGCAGGTTTTGCCCACATACTCCCTTAGCAGGGGAGCACCTTCGGCCTCTCGGTCACGTCTCCAGCAATCTTCGCATTCTAGCCCAGTTTGCGCTCATTGCCGGGCGTTGTACTCAAAACAACGCCCCCAAAACTGTCTGAAAACTCAGGCCTTGGCCTCGTCAAGACCGAAGGCCTTGTGCAGAGCGCGCACCGCCAGCTCCATGTACTTTTCGTCGATCACGACAGACGTCTTGATCTCGGAGGTCGTGATCATCTGGATGTTGATGCCCTCGTCAGACAAGGTCTTGAACATCGTCGAGGCGATGCCCACATGGCTGCGCATGCCGATGCCCACGATCGACACCTTGCAGATCTTGGGGTCGCCCACGATTTCACGGGCACCCAGAGCCGGTTGCACCTGTGTCTGCAGCAACTCCATGGTCTTGGCGTAATCACCACGCGGCACCGTGAACGAGAAATCGGTCTTGCCATCGTGCGAAACGTTCTGAATGATCACGTCCACATCGATGTTGGCGTCGGCCACCTTGCCCAGAATCTGATAGGCAATGCCGGGCGTGTCAGGCACGCCAACCACAGTGATCTTGGCTTCTTCGCGGCTGAACGCGATGCCGGAAACAACGGCTTGTTCCATGTGTTCGTCTTCCTCAAAACTGATCAGGGTGCCGGACTTGGCCTCTTCATCCAGGTCGATGTCCCAGGGCGTGAAGCTGGAGAGCACGCGGGTGGGCACGCGGTACTTGCCTGCAAACTCCACCGAACGGATCTGCAGCACTTTGGAGCCCAGCGACGCCATCTCCAGCATCTCTTCAAAGCTGATCGACTTCATGCGTCGTGCCTCGGGCACCACGCGGGGATCGGTGGTGTAGATGCCGTCGACGTCCGTGTAGATCAGGCACTCGTCGGCCTTCAGCGCAGCCGCCACGGCAACGGCCGAGGTGTCCGAGCCGCCACGGCCCAGCGTGGTGATGTGACCGTCAGGATCCACGCCCTGGAATCCGGTGATGATGACCACCTTGCCCGCGGCCAGATCGGCGCGCACACGGACATCGTCAATGCTTTCGATGCGGGCCTTGGAGAATGCGGAATTCGTCTTGATGGGCACCTGCCAGCCGGCATAGCTGACGGCCTCCATGCCTTCGGCCTGCAATGCAATGGACAGCAGCCCCACCGACACCTGCTCGCCCGTGGAGGCAATCATGTCAAGCTCTCGGGGATTGGGCCGCTCGGAGAGTTCTTTGGCCAGGCCCAGCAGGCGGTTGGTCTCACCGCTCATGGCCGAGGGCACGACCACGATCTGATGACCCGCCCGCACCCACTTGGCCACGCGCTTGGCCACGTTGCGGATGCGCTCGGTCGAGCCCATCGACGTGCCGCCGTATTTATGAACGATCAGTGCCATGTCGGATGTGTGGATAAACTGCGGCGCGCACAAACAAAACGCGCGCCGCCAAACCTGCCATTCTAGCCCGTCGGCACCCCGGCGCGCCAGTCGACATCACGCGTTGTCAGACTGACCTGGGCTCGTGTCGTGCATTTCCGGGGCGAGCGCACGCCACATCACCTGCCATTGCGCCTGCCCTGGCGGGGCCAGCCAGCGGGCGTCCACCCCCAAGCCTGGCACCAGCACCAGCGCATCGCCCATCCACAACAACGGGGCATCACGCATCCACGCCGGCACACCCGCCGCCTGAAACTGTTTCTTGAGGCTGCGGGCAGGACGGCCAGGGGCGGCTTGCCAACGCTCGCCGCCCTGACGGGCCCTGGGCCTCAGCGCGGCCAGGATCTCGGAGGAAACGCCCCCGGACGCGACGGCCTGCACCTCCCAGACACCGGCGGTCTGCGCAAACCGCCACCACCCTGCCCCAGTCATGCCCTGCTCAGCCCAACGCCAGTGGCCCATGGGATTCGGTGGCCAGGCCTCATGCACCGTCCGCTCGACACTCAGCACCCCACGGTACAAGCGCAGCTTCAACTCTGGCCAATGGCCCGCCGTGCGCGAGGCCATCAACTGAGGAATTTCTTCGACCAGCCGGCGCAATTGGCCCGTGGTCGGACTGACACCCGCCTCACGCACCAGCCAATGCAACAGCGATTGCCGCCTCAGCGCTGCCGGCCATGTCAGCCAGCCGCTCAACGCCCAGGGCACCCCCTCGTCAGCAGGCAGCACCGAAGACGCCCAGGCCTGAACCACCGACTGGGCATCCGCCAGGCGGTCTGCCGTGTCAGCCAGCGCCTGTTCACCCTGCGGGAACGCCGCCGTCAAGGCGGGCCACACCTGTGTGCGCAGCCTGTTGCGCGCAAAGCGAGGGTCCGAGTTGCTGTCATCGTCCACGTGGGTCAAGCCATGCAGACGGCCGTAGACCTCGATGCGGCACCTGGGCTGGTTCAACCACGGCCGCACCCAGGCGATGCCCTCGCGATCCCGTCGTGTCGGCATCGCCGCCAGGCCCGCCAGGCTGCCGCCCCTGAGGGCTTGCAGCAAAACAGTCTCGGCCTGATCTTGTCGGTGGTGGCCCAGCAGCACCAGATCAATGTGCAAGCCATGGGCCATCTCGGTCAGCGCCTCGTAGCGGGCATGTCGCGCTGCGGCCTCCAGGCCATGAGGCGACGACGCCTCCACCGTGACCCGCCGAACCATCGATCTCACGGGCCACCCACGGGCGGCCCACGCCCGACACGACTGCTCGACATGCTGCGCCCAGTCATCGGCCCAATCACTCAGGCCGTGGTGCACATGCAAGGCCCACACCTCGATCGTCGCCGCCGCTTCACCGGGCGAGGCCACGCCTGGCGCGCCGAGCGCACGCGCCGCACGCACCGTGGCCAGAAGCAAGGCCATGGAATCACGGCCCCCGCTGCACGCCACCGCAACCCGCAGTGGCGCGCTCATCAATGCTCTTTGGTGTCGTTGAACCGACCGTAGCTTTGCAGGCGGTCGTAACGTGTCTGCAGCAAATCCTTGACCTTGAGGTCACTCACCTGGCGCAAGGCGTCGTTCAAGGCGCGCTTGAGGTTGGCGCAAGCCTGCTTGTGATCACGGTGAGCCCCGCCCACGGGCTCGCTGACGATCTTGTCCACCAACCCCAGGGCCTTGAGGCGATGCGCTGTGATGCCCAGGGCTTCTGCGGCGTCCGAGGCCTTGTCGGCCGTCTTCCACAGGATGGAGGCACACCCCTCCGGCGAGATGACCGAGTACACCGAGTACTGCATCATCAACACCTGATCGGCCACGCTGATGGCCAATGCGCCACCCGATCCGCCTTCGCCAATGATGGTGGTGATGATGGGCACTTCCAGCTTGGCCATCTCGAAGATGTTGCGCCCGATGGCCTCGGATTGATTGCGCTCCTCAGCACCGATGCCGGGGTAGGCGCCAGGCGTGTCCACGAACGTGAACACCGGCAGGCCAAACTTTTCGGCCGTTTGCATCAGCCGCAGGGCCTTGCGGTAGCCCTCCGGACGTGACATGCCGAAATTGCGCGCCGCCCGCTCTTTGGTGTCCCGCCCCTTTTGGTGGCCCAGCACCATGCACGGCTGTCCGTTGAAGCGGGCCAAGCCGCCCACGATGGACAAGTCATCGGCAAAGTGGCGGTCGCCATGCATCTCCTGGAAGTCCGTGAACAACTCGTTGACGTAATCCAGCGTGTACGGACGCTGCGGATGGCGGGCAATCTGCGTGACCTGCCACGGCGTCAAGCTGGAATAAATGTCTTTGGTGAGTTGCTGGCTCTTTTTGCTCAGCCGCTCGATCTCTTCCGAGATGTCGACGGCCGACTCACTTTGCACGTAGCGCAACTCTTCGATCTTGGATTCAAGCTCGGCGATGGGCTGCTCGAACTCCAGGAAATGCCGTTTGCTCATGACAAACATCCTTTCTTTGGGGGCCAGGTGCCATGCACCACCCCCGCTCAATATCGGCTCAGTATCAGTATTCCACCGGCACCGGGTCAAGGCTGCGCCACAGGTACCAGGTGCCCACGGTGCGGTACGGCGACCAGGCCTCGGCCAGCTCACGCGCCTCGGCCCGCGACACCGGCTCACCGCTGAAGTAGTTCACGCTGATGCCCTTGATGAGCCCCAGATCGTCCAGGGGCAACACATTGGGGCGCATCAGGTGAAAAATCAAAAACATCTCGGCCGTCCAGCGACCGATGCCCCGAATCGCCACCAGTTCGTCAATGATGGCCTCATCGTCCATGTCTTGCCACTGAGTGACATGCACCTGCCCGGAATCGAAATGCCGCGCCAGATCGTGCAGGTAGTCGACCTTGCGGGCAGACAATCCCACCTGTCGCAAGGCATCCACCGGCTGCTGAAGCAACTCCACGGCCGCCACTGGCGAACGGGCCACGCTCAGGTCCTGGCCCAACAGCACCAGCAAACGCTCCCACACCGCCTGAGCCGCCTTGACGGAGATCTGCTGCCCCACGATGGACCGGGCCAATGTGGTGAAGGCGTCTCCGCGGCTGTACAGCCGCGCGCTGCCGTGGTCGGTCATGAGCTTGCGCATGACCCGATCTCGCTTGGCCAGGTGGCGGCACGCCTCGTCCCAGTACGGTGGCGTGACGAGCTTGCCAGCAGATGATGCAGAGCCGGTTTTGGTGCCAGGCATGTGCTCAGGCCTTCACCCAGGTCGTGCCTTGAGGGCTGTCCTTGAGCGTGATGCCCATGGAGGCCAACTCGTCACGGATGCGATCGGACAAGGCAAAATCTCGGGCCTTCTTGGCTTGCGCACGCTGAGCGATCAACGCTTCGATGGCCGCCACATCCACACCAGCGGCTGCACCGCCTTGCAGGTACCGCTGAGGCCCCTGCTGCAAGAGGCCCAGCACACCACCCAAGGCCTTCAGCAATCCAGCCACTGCGGCAGAACCGGAACGGTTCAACTCGTTGGCCAGGTCAAACAGCACCGCCAGCGCGATCGGGGTGTTGAAGTCCTCGTCCATGGCGACCTTGAACCGGGCGGCATGTGGATCTGACCAGTCCACCTCCACGCCCTGGGTCTGTGGCGCGGCGTCCAGCGCCGTGTACAGACGGCGCAAGCCCGCCCTGGCGTCGTCCAGACCCACGTCGCTGTAATTGAACGGGCTGCGGTAGTGCGTACGCAACATGAAGAAGCGGATCGTTTCACCGTCGTACTTCTGCAGCACATCGCGGATGGTGAAGAAGTTGCCCAGCGACTTCGACATCTTTTCGTTGTCGACGTTGACAAAGCCGTTGTGCAACCAGTAATTGACGAACGGCTTGCCACTCGCACCTTCGCTTTGCGCGATCTCGTTTTCGTGGTGGGGAAACTGAAGATCCAGCCCGCCCCCATGGATGTCAAAGTGCTCGCCCAGCAAGCTGCAGCTCATGGCGGAGCACTCGATGTGCCAGCCAGGGCGCCCGTCGCCATACGGCGAGCCGTACTTTGCATCGGCTGGCTCTTCGGGTTTGGCGGCCTTCCAAAGCACGAAATCCATTGGATCGTGCTTGCCATCATCAACCGCCACCCGCTCGCCAGCGCGCAGTTGATCAAGGCTCTTGCCGGACAACTTGCCATACCCCTCAAATCGACGCACGGCGTAATTGACATCGCCATTGGAGGCGCGGTAGGCCAGCCCCCGCGACTCCAGCTTGCCGATCAGGTCGAGCATCTGCGGCACGTAATCCGTGGCACGTGGCTCGTGCGTGGGAGGCTCGATGCCCAGGGCCGCGATGTCTTCGTGCATGGCCTGCGCCATCTCGGTGGTGAGTTCGCGGATGGTGATGCCACGCTCCACGGCACGGCGGATGATCTTGTCATCGATGTCGGTGATGTTGCGCACATAGGTGACCGCAAACCCACTGGTGCGCAACCAGCGTTGAACCACATCGAAGGCCATCATCATGCGGGCGTGGCCCACATGACACAGGTCATAAATGGTCATGCCGCACACATACATCCGGACCTGTCCGGGCGTCAGGGGCACGAAAGGCTCAACCTGACGCGTCAGGCTGTTGAAAACACGCAAACTCATGGACGGACGACGGGGCCAGACACCCCGGAAAAGACTTGCGACACACAAAACGGCGTGGCCCTCATGAGCGGACCATGACGCGGCGCATTAAGCGATCAGGCGGCTTCAGTACAATCTGCGAAGTATACCGGGCGCCCCTGCCGAGGGTACCAACCACGTCAGGACGGTCGCGCATCCTGCTATCCTCAGGGTTTGCCGTCATTCGGCCTCATTGACGCCTTGGTACTTCCCGGCGACCAAGCCAACGCCAACATCACGGGTCTCATTCACATGCAAGCTGTCGTGCCTTCCATTCGCCCCCGCCTCAGCCGTCTGGCCGTGCAATGCCTGACCGTTGCCGCCCTGTCTCTCACGACCGTGGCCGTTCGAGCCGACGACATCGCAGACGTCCAAAAACTGCTGGCCGCGGGGCGCAATGCCGAAGCATTGCAAAAGGCTGACCAGTTCCTGACCGCCAAGCCGCGCGACCCGATGATGCGCTTCCTGCGTGGCATCAGCCTGTCGCAATCGGGTCGCACCGCAGAAGCCATCAACGTCTTCACCAAACTGACCGAAGACTTCCCCGAACTGCCTGAGCCATTCAACAACCTGGCGGTGCTGCATGCCCAGCAAGGCCAGTACGACAAGGCGCGCAATGCGCTGGAAATGGCCATCCGCACCAACCCCAGCTACGCCACCGCGTATGAAAACCTGGGCGACGTCTACGCCAAGCTGGCCAGCCAGGCTTATTCCAAGGCACTGCAAATCGACACCCGCTCGGCCGTGGCACCCAAGCTGGCCATGATCCGGGAGCTCTTCCCCAAAGAGCGCAACAGCATCGCCACCGCAGCGGCCACACCCGCACCAGCCCCTGCTGCTACACCGGCCCCCGCACCGGCGGCTGCGGCGCCAGCACCTCGCCCCGCACCTGCCCCTGCACCCGCACCCGCACCCGCACCCGCACCCGCGCCTGCGCCCACGCCAGCACCCGCAGTGACGACCCCCGTGCCTGCCCCTGTGGCACCGGCGCCCGTGGCGGTCAAGGATGACGCGCAAGAACAGAAGGTCGAGGCGGCCGTGAACGCCTGGGCCGATGCCTGGGCCCGCCAGGACATGAAGGGGTACTACGCGGCCTACACCAAGAACTTCAACGGTGGCAAGGGCAGTCGCAAGGCCTGGGAAGAAGAGCGACGTCAGCGCATCGTGGGCAAGAGCAGCATCACCGTGCGCGTGCTCAACCTCAGGGTTGAGGTCAACGGCGACAAGGCCGTGGCGCGCTTCCGTCAAGAGTACCGGGCCGACAGTCTGAACATCAACAGCAACAAGCGGCTGGACATGGTCCGCTCTGGTGGCAAGTGGTTGATCGAGAAGGAAAGCACTGGCTCGTGATGTTTGGCGGTATGACAAAGGCTGCGATGCGCAAGCATCGTGGCCTTTTTTCGGAATATGCCCGAACGGCGCTGTTGGGGAGCGTGCTCGCCTTGTCGGCCGCCTGGTTGACGCCTGCTGAGGCGCAGACCTTGCGCACCCGTGCGGAGCTCAGCAGCCCCTCCAACAACACCCGCTCCCTGTGGCAGCAGACCACACCCACCAGCCACAACGAGGCCGAACAGCGCCTGCTTGAGGTCTACCGACTGTTGAGCACGGGCAAGGGCAGAGAGGCGCTGGACCGGGTAGAAGCGCTGGTTGGAGACCACCCCAACTTCCAACTGGCACAGTTGGTGTATGCCGACTTGCTCATGGCGCGCACCCACCCGCTCACGGCCAAAGGCGGTGGCGCGCAGGTCAGCTCCCCGGTGGCGCGGCAACGGCTTGAGCAACTCAGGCTGGAAGCCAGCCGGCGCGTGGAGGCGTTTCGCAACCGCCCCCAGCCCGGCCAGGTGCCCGCGCCCTTCGTTGCGTTGCCATTGAGCAGCCGACACGCCATCGCCGTCGACGTCAGCAAGTCCAGGCTGTACCTGTTCGAGAACACCGCACAAGGCCTGCGCCTGCTGTCAGACCACTATGCCTCCATTGGCCTGCTGGGTGCCGACAAGCGTGTCGAAGGTGACCAGCGTACGCCGCTGGGCATTTACTACATCACCAGCCGGCTGGACCCGCGGCAGTTGACTGACTTCTATGGTGCGGGCGCCTTGCCCCTGAACTACCCCAATGAGTTCGACCGGCGCATGGGCCGAACCGGCAGCGGCATCTGGCTGCACGGCGTGCCCAGCGACAGCTATGTGCGCGCGCCGCAGAGCACCGACGGCTGTGTGGCCATGGCCAACACCGAGTTGGAACGCATCCTCAAGCTGGTGCAGCCCCGAACGACCCCGGTCGTCATTTCGCGGCAACTCGAGTGGGTCAACAACGCCCAGGCCGAGCCCGAGCGCCGGTCGCTGAACAACCTCATCGAGGGATGGCGCGCAGCACGAAACAGCGGCGATCTGGACAGGGTCATGTCGTTTTATTCGAACCAGTTCGCCAGTGGCAGTAAAGACCTGGCTCAATGGCGACAGCTGATGACCAGGGACCTGTCCCAGCCCAGGCGGCGCCCGATCCATGTCAAAGACCTGGCCATCCTCAACTCGACCGAGCACAATGACCTGTTGGTCGTGACCTTCGGCGAAATCGTTGACGGTCAACGCAGTGGCGTGCTCAAGCGTCAATACTGGGGCAAGGAAAACGGCCTGTGGAAAATTTTCTACGAAGGAGTGATCGGATGATTCGTGCGGCGATGATGGCCAGCGTGCTGGCCCTGAGCGTGGGCGTGGCGCATGCCCAGAATGTGCGACTGAGCACCAGCATGGGCGACATCGTCGTGCAACTGGACGCTGCCAAGGCCCCCAAAACCGTGGCCAACTTCGTTCAGTACGTCAAGGACGGGCACTACAACGGCACCATCTTTCACCGTGTGATCCCCAACTTCATGGTCCAGGGCGGCGGCATGAGCCCTGACATGAGAGAAAAGCCCACACGCGCGCCCATCGCCCTGGAAAGCCGCAATGGCCTGAGCAACGTGCGCGGCACCATCGCCATGGCGCGCACCATGAACCCCAATTCGGCCACGGCGCAGTTCTTCATCAATGTGAAGGACAATGACTTTCTGGATGCCGCCAACGCCCAGGACGGCAATGGCTATGCCGTGTTCGGCAAGGTGGTTCAGGGCATGGACGTGGTTGAAAAAATACGCAAGGTCCGCACCGCCCAACGCGGCATGCACGGTGACGTGCCCGTCGAGCCCGTTGTCATCAAACAAGCCACCATCGAGAAATAAACCATGAGCAAGACCGTTGAACTGCACACCACCGCCGGCGTGATCCGCCTCGAACTGGACGACCAGAAGGCCCCCGCGACGGTGGCCAACTTTCTGGAATACGTCAAGGCAGGCCACTATGACGGCACCGTGTTCCACCGCGTGATCAAAGGCTTCATGATCCAGGGCGGCGGCTTCGAGCCCGGCCTCAAGCAAAAGCCCACCCGCGAGCCCATCCAGAACGAAGCCAACAACGGCCTGAAGAACGACAAGTACACCATCGCCATGGCCCGTACCAGCGCGCCGCATTCGGCCAGCGCACAGTTCTTCATCAACGGCACCGACAACGACTTCCTGAACTTCAAGTCCGAGTCGCCCCAGGGTTGGGGCTATGCCGTGTTCGGCAAGGTGGTGGCGGGCACCGAGGTGGTGGATGCCATCGAGAAGGTGCGCACTGGCCGCAGCGGCTTCCATGACGATGTGCCGCTGGAAGATGTGGTGATCACCAAGGCCGTCGAGGCCTGAGCATGGGCCGGGGGACACCCGCCACCGTGCGGGTTCCTCAACCCGCAGCCGATGCGGCCGACTGGCCCATCGCTGCCGAGCTTGCCAGCCTGGAGACCCCAGCAGACTGGCAGGCGATCGACTTGGTCTCGGACCTGCACCTTGACCCCTCCCACCCCAAGACGGCGCAGGCCTTTCTGGACTACCTCACGCACACCCGTGCGGATGCGGTGCTGTTGCTTGGCGACATCTTCGAGGCGTGGGTTGGCGACGACATGCGCCACCAGCGCTTTGAAGCCCACTGCACCGAAGCACTGCGGCAGGCTGCCCAGCGCCGCTGGTTGGGCATCATGGTCGGCAACCGAGACTTCCTCATGGGCGCCGAGTTCATGGCCGCCTGTGGTGCGCAGGCCCTGCCCGACCCCCTCGTGCTGTGTGCACACGGCCAACGCCACCTCATCACCCATGGTGACGCCTGGTGCCTGGAAGATGGCCCCTACCTGGCGTTTCGGGCTCAGGTGCGCCAGACCCCTTGGCAGCAAGCCTTCCTGTCGCAACCACTGAGCAAGCGGCTGGAGACCGCCCGACAAATGCGTGCAGCCAGCGAAGCGCGCAAGGCCGCCACATCAGCCACCCCCGAAACCTGGGCCGACGTGGATGCCGCACGTGCCATCGCCTGGCTTCAAGCCGCCCGCACCGGGTCGCTGATTCATGGTCACACGCACCGGCCGGGCTGGAGTGCGCTGGGGCTGACACCAGATGGCAGTGTGCTCGGTCGCCAGGTGCTCAGCGATTGGGAGCTGGATCACACCCCAACACCCCGGGCCGAAGTGCTGAGGCTGGGCCCCTCAGGCGTGAAGCGCCTGACGCCTGCCGAAGCCTGTCAAGGCTGAAGCGCGGTGGTCGGCCCATGAGCCTGCTGTCTGCGCTGCTCAACACCTGGTGGCCTGTGTCGTGGATGCCCGATGCATGGGTGCTGCGGCACCGTCCCATCCCTGACGCACTGTGGCAAACCACCTTGCGCAAGCACCCCTTCCTGACATGGCGCTCGCCCCAGCGCTTGCAAACCCTGCGCCAGCTGTCCACCGTGTTTCTGGCCCGCAAGCAATTCACCCCGCTGGACGGCCTGACGCTGACCGACGACATGGCCGTCGCCATCGCCGCACAGGCCTGCCTGCCGGTGCAGCGCTGGGGTTTGGGGCCCTACGCCAGCTTCGTGGGCGTGGTCATCCGCGCCGATCAGGTGGTCGCCCAGCGTGAATGGATGGATGAGGCCGGCGTGGTGCATCACCATGAGGAAGTGTTGGCAGGCGAGGCGCAGCCCGACGGGCCGATCATGCTGTCCTGGACGGACGTGCACGACGGATCGCAGCGCCACCAAGGCTACAACGTGGTCGTGCATGAATTTGCCCACGCGCTGGACATGCACAACGGCCCTGAAGCCGATGGCTGCCCACCACTGCCGCGAGACATCTCTCGCACCGAATGGCTGGACACCTTGTGGCAAGGCTTCGATGCCCATCGAGACGCGTTGGCGCATGGTGATCCCACCTGGCTAGATCCCTATGCAGCCAGCGCAGGTCTGGTCGAGTTTTTTCCGGTGGTGTGCGAAGCCTTCTTCACTGCACCACATCACCTTCAACGTGATCATCCAGCGGTCTATGCGCTGCTGTGCCGCTACTTCCAGGAGTCACCGCACGAGCACGCCCCTGCAGAATGAAAAACGCCCGGCAAGCCGGGCGTGTGGTGTTTGAGCGTTACCGCGCTCACTCGGCCGTGGCAGGCTCCGCCTTGGGTTTGTCGCTGCGCTTGGCCTGAATATCCAGTTTGACCTCGTCCTCGCCCTTGGCGTTGGGTGCCACATCCACCGTCAGGCGACCGCCATCCACCAGCGACCCGAACAGCAACTCGTCGGCCAGGGCACGGCGAATGGTGTCCTGGATCAGGCGTTGCATGGGGCGCGCGCCCATCAGCGGATCGAAGCCGCGCTTGGCCAGGTGACGACGCAGGGCATCGGTGAAGGTGACCTCGACCTTCTTCTCGGCCAGCTGGCTTTCGAGCTGCAGCAGGAACTTGTCGACCACCCGCAGGATGACCTCTTCGTCCAGCGGCTTGAAGCCCACGATGGCGTCCAGCCGGTTGCGGAACTCCGGCGTGAACATGCGCTTGATGTCGGCCATTTCGTCGCCCAACTCGCGCAGCGTGGTGAAGCCGATGGTCGACTTCTGCAGCGTCTCCGCGCCCGCGTTGGTGGTCATGATGATCAGCACGTTGCGGAAATCAGCCTTGCGACCGTTGTTGTCCGTCAGCGTGCCGTGGTCCATGACCTGCAGCAGGATGTTGAACACATCCGGGTGGGCCTTCTCGATTTCATCCAGCAGCAGCACGGCGTGCGGCTTCTTGGTGATGGCCTCGGTCAGCAAACCACCCTGGTCAAAGCCCACGTAACCCGGAGGCGCGCCAATCAGTCGGCTCACGGCATGGCGCTCCATGTACTCCGACATGTCGAAGCGGATCAGCTCGATGCCCAGGATGTAGGCCAATTGCTTGGCCACTTCCGTCTTGCCCACGCCGGTGGGACCGCTGAACAAGAAGGCACCAATGGGCTTGTCCGGCTTGCCCAGCCCAGAGCGGGCCATCTTGATGGCGGCCGACAAGGCGTCGATGGCGTTATCTTGACCAAACACCACGCTCTTGAGGTCGCGGTCCAGGTTCTTGAGCTTGCTGCGATCGTCGTTGGACACGCTGGTGGGCGGGATGCGGGCGATCTTGGCCACGATCTCTTCCACCTCGTTGCGGGTGATGGTCTTCTTCTGCTTGCTCTTGGGCAGGATGCGCTGCGCGGCACCCGCCTCATCGATCACGTCGATCGCCTTGTCAGGCAGGTGACGGTCGTTGATGAACTTGGCCGACAACTCGGCTGCGGCCTGCAGCGCGCCCAGCGCGTACTTCACGCTGTGGTGCTCTTCGAAGCGCGACTTCAGACCCTTGAGGATCTCCACCGTCTGCTCGACGGTGGGCTCGACCACCTCGACCTTCTGGAATCGCCGAGACAGCGCAGCGTCTTTCTCGAAAATGCCGCGGTATTCAGTGAAGGTGGTGGCGCCAATGCACTTGAGTTGCCCCGAGCTCAAGGCGGGCTTGAGCAGGTTGGAGGCGTCCAGCGTGCCGCCCGAGGCCGCGCCTGCGCCGATGAGCGTGTGAATTTCATCGATGAACAAGACCGAATTGGGCTGCTCCTTGAGCTGCTTGATCACCGCCTTGAGCCGCTGCTCGAAATCACCGCGGTACTTGGTGCCCGCCAGCAAGGCGCCCATGTCCAGGGCGTACACCTGGGCATCCGACAGCACCTCGGGCACATCGTTTTGGGTGATGCGCCAGGCCAGGCCCTCGGCAATCGCCGTCTTGCCCACACCGGCCTCACCCACCAGCAGCGGGTTGTTCTTGCGCCGGCGGCACAAGACCTGAATCACGCGTTCGACCTCGGTCTCGCGCCCGATCAGCGGGTCGATCTTGCCTTCGCGCGCCTGCTGATTCAGATTCTGCGTGTACTGCTCCAGCGGGGAGGCGCGGCTTTCAACCTCTTCCTTGTCGGCGTCCTGCGGCGCATTGTCCGATGAGGTCGACTTGGCCGCCTCGGGCGGATCGACCTTGCGGATGCCGTGCGCGATGTAGTTCACCACATCGAGGCGCGTGACCCCTTGTTGGTGCAGGTAGTACACCGCATGGGAGTCTTTTTCGCCAAAGATGGCCACCAGCACGTTGGCACCGGTGACCTCTTTCTTGCCACCGCTGGACGACTGCACGTGCATGATGGCACGCTGAATGACACGCTGGAAACCCAGGGTGGGTTGGGTGTCGACTTCGTCGGTTCCCCCCACGGTGGGCGTGTTGTCACGCACGAACTGGTCCAGATTCTTGCGAAGCTCATCCAGGTTCGCGGCACAGGCCTTCAGCACTTCGGAAGCTGAAGGATTGTCGATCAGCGCCAGCAGCAGGTGTTCCACGGTGATGAATTCGTGGCGCTGTTGACGGGCCTCGACGAAGGCCATGTGCAAACTCACTTCCAACTCTTGCGCAATCATGCGGTCTCCAGGATGCACTGCAGGGGATGCCCGGCGCGCCGGGCGGCGGCAAGAACGAGTTCGACCTTGGTGGCCGCGACATCCTTGGTGAAGACGCCGCACACACCACGACCCTCGTGGTGGATTTTCAGCATGATCTGTGTGGCAGTGTCGAGATCATGACGGAAATGCTCTTGCAAGACGAATACCACAAACTCCATTGGCGTGAAATCGTCATTGAGCATGACGACTTGATAGAGCTTGGGCGGCTCAAGCGCGAGTTCTTCCTTCTCGACCACGGCCGCACCCTCGCCCTGCTCACCGGGACCGGCTGGCGGGTTGGACGCATTCAGGCGAAACGGATGATTCATGAATTTGATTCTACGGGAGGCCCCGCGCTCATGCATGGCATCTTGGGGTCTCCCTGACCATTGCAAGGGCGGGAATACGCCGGGCGCAACAGAGTTGTTCGAGACTTGCCTTTTGTCGCCGATTTGTGTCGTTCACCACAAGCTTTGTAACGTTGGCAACAAGCCATTGTCATATCGCGCCAAACCTTGAAAAAAGGACACACCTGCATGCCACGAACACAAGGCGGGTTATTGACATACAAGGGCTTCCGTCGAAAAATGTGCCTAAATTCACAGGAGGAAAAGGCATGGCCACAGGCACTGTCAAATGGTTCAACGACGCCAAGGGGTTCGGGTTCATCGAACCAGATCAAGGCGGGGGCGACGTGTTTGCCCACTTCTCTGCCATCCAGATGGATGGATTCCGCACTTTGAAACAAGGCGCCAAGGTTCGTTATGAGCTGGTGGCAGGCCCCAAGGGCATGCTGGCGCAAAACATCCAGCAACTCGATGGTGATGCCGGGGGTGAGTCGCACGCCGACGCCTTGTCGGACATGCACTTTCTTGACGCTTCCACTGGAAACGCTCACCGGCTGCCGCACTGAAGTGCACTGGCGCCATGAGCGCTGGCCGGCCAACAAAAAACCTGCCCGTGGGCAGGTTTTTTCATGGAGCACCCCGAGGTGCCTGTGGCCCCGGCGCGCAACCGGGACCCGGACATCACATGTGATCGATCATCACCTGGCCAAAACCTGAGCAAGACACCTGCGTTGCGCCCTCCATGAGGCGGGCAAAGTCATAAGTGACCTTTTTGCTCTGGATGGCCTTGTCCATCGACGAGATGATCAGGTCGGCGGCCTCGAACCAGCCCATGTGCCGCAGCATCATCTCGGCCGACAGGATCTCCGAGCCCGGGTTCACGTAGTCTTTGCCGGCGTACTTGGGCGCGGTGCCGTGCGTGGCTTCGAACATGGCGATCGAATCCGACAGGTTGGCCCCGGGGGCGATGCCGATGCCACCCACCTGCGCTGCCAGGGCGTCAGAGACGTAGTCACCGTTGAGGTTCAGCGTGGCGATCACGCTGTATTCGGCCGGGCGCAGCAAGATCTGCTGCAAGAAGGCATCAGCGATGGCGTCCTTGACGATGATGTCCTTGCCCGTCTTCGGGTTCTTGAACTTGCACCACGGACCACCATCGATCAACTCGGCCCCAAACTCGGTCTGCGCCAGGCCATAAGCCCAATCACGGAAGCCACCTTCGGTGTACTTCATGATGTTGCCTTTGTGCACGATGGTGACGCTGGGCTTGTCGTTGTCGATGGCGTACTGGATGGCCTTGCGCACCAGGCGCTCAGTGCCTTCCTTGGACACGGGCTTGATGCCGATGCCCGAGGTGTCGGGGAAGCGGATCTTCTTGACGCCGAACTCTTCCTGCAGGAACTTGATCAGCTTTTTGGCCTTGTCGCTCTGGGCTTCGAACTCGATGCCCGCATAGATGTCTTCCGAGTTTTCGCGGAAGATCACCATGTCGGTCTTCTCGGGCTCTTTGACCGGCGACGGCACGCCCTTGAAGTAACGCACCGGGCGCAAGCAAACGTAGAGGTCGAGTTCTTGCCGCAGCGCAACGTTCAGCGAACGGATGCCGCCACCCACGGGCGTGGTGAGCGGGCCTTTGATGGAGACGACGTAGTCCTTGAGCACCTCCAGCGTTTCTTCCGGCAGCCAGACATCGGGGCCGTAAACGCGGGTGGACTTCTCGCCGGCATAGATCTCCATCCAGTGGATCTTCTTGGTGCCGCCGTAGGCTTTTTCAACAGCGGCGTCGACCACCTTGATCATCACGGGTGTGATGTCAAAACCGGTCCCGTCGCCTTCGATGTAAGGGATGATGGGATTGTTGGGCACGTTGAGCGAGAAGTCCGGGTTCACCGTGATCTTCTGCCCGCCTTCGGGCACCTTGATGTGCTGATACATGTGCGTGGTCTCCGCGGTTGGCGTTTCCTTGATATGCATGGCCAGGGATGGTGGTCATGCAAGTTTCATTCTACGCGAGCACGCCACTGCATCCGCCGGAGAAGCACATGATCATGGCGCCGTATGCGGTTTTTGCACACCGCCTGCCACACCGCCTCAAGCGCACCAGGCCTGGTACTGCATCCACAGGTGGTGCGAAATGCCCCAGCCGGCCATGGCCGCCATGCCCAGACCGGCCAGCCTCACCGCCCAGCGCGGGTCCATCCAGGCCGTGCCACGCGAGCCCTCCTGGGGCAGCGCCACGGCAGGCGGCGCGTCGGTGGCCACCACCGGCTGCTGTCGCAGCCAAAGCACGGGTGCCACCGTGCCCAAGCCCGCTGGGCCAGGCGGAGGCGCCGCGCCGGTGGACGACGCCGAGCGCCGGAGCAAACGGCCCAAGACCCAGGGGGCGGCCCACACACCGAAGGCGCTGGGCACAGAGAACACCAACATGACTGCGGCACCACCCGCTGCATCGGGCGCCAGTGCTGCCAGCATCAAGGCACCGTACAGCAGCGCACAGGGCAAAAACGCCCACAGCGCACCAGCCAGCAATGGCCATGCGGGTTGCCACCATGCGCCGGCGTGCGCGGCTGCCCAGGCCTGCCAGCGGGCGCGCGCGCGCCGGTAAACCCCCAGGCCCCAATGGTCCAGCATCGCCGGCATGCGGCCCGTGAACGCCAGCCACAAGCCCAGCACCACGGCCGCCGCCAGCAACATGATCCAGAACGGTTGCAGGAAGGCCACCTCACGCCCCAACTGCGCGATCACGCCCGCACTGGCGGCCGCCATGGCGCCCAGCGCGGCATAACCCAGGCTGCGGCCCAGCAGGGCCATCAGGGGCACCCCCCTCGGCAAGGCCACCGAACAGGCCATGCCACACATCGCCGCGCAGTGGGCCATGCCACCCAGGCCCATCAGAAATGCAGACAGCAACAGGCCGGTCAACATGACGGCACCCTGCGATTGAGCGCGTTGAAGCGCTCAGATGATCCGAGAGAAGCGACCAGCGGTACGGTCGGCTTGCAAATAGCGGTCGAACACCATGGCGATCGCCCGCACAAAGTACCACCCCAAGGGCGTGACACGCACACCGTCTGACTCCAGTTGCACCAACCCCATCTCGACGAGCGGCTCCAGTTGACGCAATTCAGCCGCGAAGTATTGCCTGAAATCAATCAGGTACGCCAGCTCAATGGATTCGATGTCCACCCTGCCCTGGCACATCACCGCCATGATGACCGCACGACGAACCAGATCGTCGCGGCTGAGCACCAGGCCACGGTCGATGGGCAACTCACCGCGCGACAAGGCATCGGTGTAGTCCTCCAGGGTCTTGGCGTTCTGGCTGTAGTGGGCCCCTACCCGCCCGATGGCCGATACACCCAGACCAATCAGGTCGCTGTCGGCGTGGGTGCTGTAGCCTTGAAAGTTGCGGTGCAGTCGCCCCTGGCGCTTGGCCACCGACAGGCTGTCATGGTGAAGCGCGAAGTGATCCATGCCGATGTAGTCGTAGCCGGCCTCACGCAACACGTCGATGGCCATGGCCAGCATGGCGACTTTGTCCTGCGCCGGGGGCAGGTCTGCGGCGTCGATGCGGCGCTGGGGCTTGAACCTCTGAGGCAGGTGCGCGTAGCCGTACAAGGCCACGCGATCGGGCCTCAATGACGCCAGTTGTTCCAGCGTGCGACGAAAGCCCACCAGATTCTGCTTGGGCAAGCCGTAGATCAGATCGGTGTTGATGGACTCGAACCCCAAAGTGCGCGCCTGCTCCATCAGCGCCTGGACCGACGCGAAGGGCTGAACACGGTGCACCGCCTTCTGAACGTCCGGGTCAAAGTCTTGCACCCCCAGGCTGAGGCGATTGAAGCCCATCTCGGCCAGCGCGGCCAGGCGTGGCCCGTCCACGGTGCGTGGGTCCACCTCGATGGCGTATTCGCCACCCGGCACAAAACGGAACGCCTCCTTGAGCACCTGCATCAGGTCGTTCAGTTCGTCATTGGACAAGAACGTGGGGCTGCCGCCGCCAAAATGCAGCTGTGACACCGCTTGCCGAGGCCCCAACTGCTGCCTCACCAACTCGATTTCCTGCTTCAAGGCAGCCAGGTAAGGCTGCGCCCGCTCATGGTGTCGGGTGATGATCTTGTTGCACGCACAGTAGTAGCAAACCGATTCGCAAAACGGGATGTGCACATACACCGACAGCGGATTGGCCGGTCCGGCGATGGCGCCGCCACCGCTGCCGCGCTGATGCAAGGCCTGAGCGTACTGTGCAGCGCCATAGGCCTCCACAAACCGGTCTGCGGTGGGGTAAGAGGTGTAACGCGGCCCGCTGACGTCCAGGCGGGTCAGCATGTCGGAAGTGACATGCACCACGGCCTGAGCAGGCGCGTGGTTCTGTGCAGTGTGGTTCATGCAGGCACTTTGCCAGCGCGAAGCTACCCAGGGTTGATCTGGCTCAAGGTCCGTCGCCAGTCAACGGCAACAATTCAGCAAACCATTGAGGTCGCTCATGTTTCAACCCAGCCCATCCATTTCCATCACCCCCACCGCACCTGGTGATGACAGCCCCTGCGGACTGCCGGGTCGTGTTTCGCAAAACGCTGGTTGTGCGTCACAATCAAAGCCCATGAGACTTGATTCCTTCAAGGTCGCGTGCTCCAGCTGCAACCTTCGTGAGTTGTGCCTGCCTGTGGGCCTGACCCAAAACCAGTTGAACCACCTGGATGACTTGGTGGCGTCGCGCAAGATGGTCAAGCGCGGTGAAGCACTGTTCCACACGGGCGACCCATTCCGCTCTTTGTATGCGGTGCGCACCGGTTTCTTCAAAACCCGGATCTCGGCTGAAGACGGCCGGGATCAGGTGACGGGGTTTCAGATGGCAGGCGAGTTGCTGGGCCTGGACGGCATCAGCACCGACCGGCACGCCTGCGATGCGGTGGCATTGGAAGACTCGCAGGTTTGCGTGATTCCGTTTTCTCAGCTGGAAGAGCTGTCGCGCGAGGTCTCGGACCTGCAGCACCAATTCCACAAGATCATGAGCCGCGAGATTGTTCGTGATCATGGCGTGATGCTGCTGCTGGGCAGCATGCGGGCTGAAGAACGCCTGGCCGCCTTTTTGCTGAACCTCACGCAGCGCCTGCATGCACGGGGCTTCTCGGCATCTGCGCTGGTGCTGCGCATGACACGCGAAGAAATCGGCAGCTACCTGGGTCTGAAGCTGGAAACCGTGAGCCGCACGTTCTCGAAATTCCAGGAAGAGGGCTTCCTGGAGGTCAAGCAGCGCGACATCCGCATCATCAATGAAGACGGATTGAAGGCACTGGTCAACAACGCACGTTGCTGATCCAACAGCGGCGCGCGTGATGCGCGCCGTGCATGCTTGGCAGGATGATGTTGGGCTGTGGCCTTAACCGTGCGCGTGGCGAGTCAGGGCGGCCTCGCGCCGCATGCGCTTGCTGCGGCGCTGTGCGCCGATCGCCGCAGGCGCTTTGCGCATCCACCACGACAAACCGGCTGAACCAGCCGTCACGACCCAGAACACCAGGAAGCTGAGGCTGTAAATGGTGTTGACCTCGGGCTGCCAGCCACCCAGGCTGACGTGGCTGGGATCCACCACCGAGAACACCAGCATTTCAAGCACGCCTGCAGCCAAGAACGACGGCCACAGGATTTGCGCAAGCACGACCGGACGATGTGTCATCTGGCACTCCTCCACCACGATGTGGTGCATGAGCCATGTTGTCCCAGCGAGCGCCCCGTGCCACGAGGACAAACCCCAGGGCCTCAGGCCCGCAGGCTTACCCCCTTGATCGGGCTCAATTCGCGTCCAGCACAGCCCTGGTGGGGTCGGCGGCATGGTTGCGCGCTTTGTGCGCGGGCAACTCTTTGGCCGAGTGAACCTGGCCGGCAGAAGTGTCCAGCACGGGGTCGACGTTGCGCACGGCGATGACCACGGTGGTGAGGCCGGCCACCACCACCAGAGCGGGGCCGCCGATGACCAGCCAGACGATGGGCAGGCGCCACCAGGGCGGGTTGCTCACGGGCGCAGACTGGGCGTTGTTACCAGGTGCAGATTGGGCCATGGGATGGTTGCTCCGTCTCAACGAGGAATCATGAAGGTGGATTTTTCTCTGACGTCCAGCTGGGCGTCAACGCCGTGGCGCATGCGCTCGACCACGATGGTCATGCCCATGCTGCCGCTGCCCAGACGCGCCGCCGTATCGGGCGGGATGCGCACCGACACCGGCACCCAGCGCGCCTCGGCCGGGCCCAGCACGATATCTTGCCCGCCCTCGACCTCGGCCTGGGGCAATTGCTCGACGCCCACGCGGTAGCGCTGAACGGTTTCAGAGGCGTTCATCACCTGCACGCGGTACACGTTCTCGACATAGCCATCGTCCACGATGCGCGCCAGCGCCCCACGGTCCTTGACGATGTCAACGCGGAATGGGGGGCGGGTGTACAGGCTGTACATGAAGGCGCCCACCACCGCCACCAGGATCGCGGTGTACAGCAACACACGAGGCCGCGCCACCCGAGACCACATCTGGGACGAGTCCCACCCCTGGTCCATGGCATTTTGCGTGGTGTAGCGAATCAGGCCACGGGGCGTGCCCATCTTGTCCATCACACCATCGCAAACGTCAATGCATGCAGCACAGCCGATGCACTCATACTGCAGGCCATTGCGGATGTCGATGCCAGTGGGACACACCTGAACACACAGTGTGCAGTCGATGCAATCGCCCTTGGCCTGGCCACTGGCGGCCGCCTTGCGGGACTTGGCGCCACGCGGCTCGCCACGCTTGGGGTCGTAGCTGATGATGAGCGTGTCGCGGTCGAACATGGCGCTTTGGAAGCGCGCATACGGACACATGTACTTGCAGACCTGCTCACGCATGAAACCGGCATTGCCGTAGGTGGCAAAACCGTAAAACAGCACCCAGAAGGTCTCCCAGGGGCCCAGGCCCAGTGCCAGCACCGAGGCACCCAACTCACGAATCGGCGTGAAGTAGCCCACGAAGGTGTAGCCCGTCCACAAGGCCACGGCGATCCATGCGAGTTGCTTGCCGCCCTTGCGCCAGAGCTTTTCAAAGGTCCAGGGCCCCTTGTCCAGCTTCATGCGCTTCATGCGGTCACCTTCGAACTTGCGTTCGATCCACATGAAGATCTCGGTGTAGACCGATTGCGGGCACGCATACCCACACCACAGCCGCCCGGCCACGGCCGTGAACAGGAACAGGCCGTAAGCCGAGATCACCAGGAGTGCCGTCAGGTAAATGAAGTCTTGCGGATACAGCACCAGGTTGAAGATGTAGAAGCGCCGAGAGCCCAGATCAAAGAGCACCGCCTGACGCTCGTTCCAGTACAACCAGGGGGTTCCATAAAAGACCAGTTGGGTCAGCCACACCAGCGCCCAGCGCCACTTGGCAAACCAGCCATCCACCGCCCGGGCGTAGATGGTTTCACTTTTCTTGTAAAGGGAAATGACCTGCTCGCGTCGAACTTCTCGTTGTTCTGGTGAGGCGGCGGGAGGTGGGGATGCAGTCGTGTCGGTCATGACATCACACATGAAAAACGGCGGGGGCCGGATACCCATCACGGTATCACGCACCACCTCCGCCGTTGGTGATTTTCAGCCGGTCCTTGATGACAATCAAGTCGCCAATCCGGTCATCGAGCCCTCAAGGGGTTCTCATTGGGCGTCTGCCACGCGGGTCTTGTTGTTGGACAGGCCCCACACGTAGGACGCCACCACCCGAATCTGCTCATCAGACAGACGTGGGCTTTGCGCAGGCATCACGTTGACGATGCCATGGTTGACGGCCTTCATGATGGCGTCTTCACCCCAGCCGTGCAGCCAGATCTTGTCGCTCAGGTTGGGCGCACCAATGGCCTGGTTGCCCTTGCCATCGGCACCGTGGCAGGCTGCACACACGGCGGTGAACTTGGCCTTGCCCTGGGCGGCCAGCACCGCGTTGTGCCCGCTGCCCGACAGGCTCAACACATAGTTGGCCACCTGGCGAACCTCGTCAGGCCCCCCTACCGCAGCCACCATCGGGGGCATTTGCCCACGGCGACCACCGGTGATGGTCTCGATGATCTTGTCGGGCGACCCACCGTGCAGCCAGTCACCGTCCGTCAGGTTGGGGAAGCTCTTGGAGCCCTTGGCATCCGAGCCATGACAAGCCGCGCAGTTGTTCAGGAACAGACGCTCACCAATGGCCTGGGCGGCAGGGTCACGCGAGAGGTCTTCCACGGACTTGCCGTCGAACTTGGCGTACACCTGGCCCTCGGTTTCCTTGGCCTTGAGGATTTCACGCTCAAGCTGACCCACGGCGCTCCATTGCAGCTTGCCCTGGTAGACACCCAGCCCGGGGTAGAACGACAGATAAGCCACGGCAAACACCAGGGTGATGATGAACAGCACCAGCCACCAGCGCGGCAGGGGATTGTTCAACTCCTGCAAGTCGCCGTCCCAGACGTGACCCGTGGTTTTGTCCACGTTGCCCTGGGCATCGTAGATCACCTTGTGACGGGCAGCGCCGATGAGCACGAAGGCGCAGTACACCAACCCGAACACCACGATGGCCGCGACATACCACGCCCATCCACTTGAAACGAAGTCGCTCATTGCGAGCCTCCAGTCAATCTTCTGAAAGAGGCAGCTTGGCCGCCTCTTCGAACTGGGCCTTGTTGCCGCGCGAATACGCCCAGACCACAATGCCCACGAACACGCCCAGACATGCCACGGTGAAGAGGCTTCTCAGATCCATGACGTCCATGTCTGCTGCTCCTGGTTACTTGACGGCAGTGCCCAGCACCTGCAGGTAGGCGATCAGAGCTTGCAGCTCGGTCTTGCCTTCCACCTCGGCTTCGGCGGCCTTGATCTCGTCATCGGAGTAAGGCACGCCCACCTTGCGCAGGGCTTCCATGCGGGGCGCCAGACCCTTGGCGTTGACCGTGGCGGTCTCCAGCCAGGGGTAGGCCGGCATGTTGGACTCGGGCACCACATCACGCGGGTTGATCAAGTGCACGCGATGCCATTCGTCGGAGTACTTGCCGCCAACCCGGTGCAGGTCGGGGCCGGTGCGCTTGGAGCCCCATTGGAAGGGGTGGTCGTACACGAACTCGCCCGCCACCGAGTAGTGGCCATAACGCAGGGTTTCAGCGCGGAAGGGACGGATCATCTGCGAGTGGCAGCCGTAGCAGCCCTCACGCAGGTAAACGTCACGACCAGCCAACTGCAAGGCGGTGTAAGGCTTGAGGCCGTCGACCGGTTGCGTGGTGCTTTGCTGGAAAAACAGGGGAACGATTTCCACCAGACCACCGAACGCCACGACCACCAGGGTCAGGACGATCATCAGGAAGTTGCTGGTTTCGATCCGTTCGTGGGAAAACAGCTTGGGCTTGTGATTGTTGTCAGCCATGATCAATCTCCAATCAGGCGTGTGCCGGCGTGGCCTGGGGGATCGGCGCGTTGACGGCGCGACCAGCCATGGCGGTCATCACGGTGTTCCACAGCATCAGGATCATGCCGCCCAGGTAGAGCAGGCCGCCCGCGACGCGGATCACGTAGAAGGGATAGGTGGCCTTCACGCTTTCGACGAAGGTGTAGACCAGGGTGCCGTCGGCATTCACTGCACGCCACATCAGGCCCTGCATCACACCGGCGATCCACATCGCAGCGATGTACAGCACGATGCCGATGGTGGCGGCCCAGAAGTGCACCGAAATGGCCGAGACGCTGTACATGGTCTTGCGCCCGAACATGCGCGGGATCAGGTAGTAGAGCGATCCCATCGAGATCAGACCCACCCAGCCCAGGGCGCCCGAGTGCACGTGGCCCACCGTCCAGTCGGTGTAGTGCGACAGCGAGTTCACGGTCTTGATGGACATCATCGGACCTTCGAAGGTGGACATGCCGTAGAACGACAGGGCCACGATCAGGAACTTCAGGATGGCGTCGTCACGCAGCTTGTACCAGGCACCCGACAGGGTCATGATGCCGTTGATCATGCCGCCCCAAGATGGTGCCAGCAGGATCAGCGAGAACACCATGCCGACGGATTGGGTCCAGTCAGGCAGCGCGGTGTAGTGCAGGTGGTGAGGACCCGCCCACATGTAGGTGAAGATCAGCGCCCAGAAGTGGACGATGGACAGGCGGTAGGAGTAAACCGGACGTTCGGCCTGCTTGGGGATGTAGTAGTACATCATGCCCAGGAAGCCGGCGGTCAGGAAGAAGCCCACGGCATTGTGGCCGTACCACCATTGCACCATGGCGTCTTGCACGCCCGCGTAGGCAGAGTAAGACTTGGGCGACAGGACGCCGTTGTCGAACACCGGGATGGCGGCGCTGTTGACGATGTGCAGCAGGGCCACAGCGATGATGAACGCGCCGTAGAACCAGTTGGCCACGTAGATGTGGCGCACCTTGCGGATGCCGATGGTGCCGAAGAAGACCACGGCATAGGCCACCCAGACCAGGGTGATCAGGATGTCAATGGGCCATTCCAGCTCGGCATATTCCTTGCCTTGGGTGTAACCCATGGGCAAAGACAGCGCAGCGGCAACGATGACCAATTGCCAACCCCAGAACGTGAAGGAGGCCAATGGGCCTGCAAACAGTCGGGTTTGACAGGTTCGTTGCACCACGTGGTAAGACGTGGCGAACAGCGCACAACCGCCGAACGCGAAAATCACGGCGTTGGTGTGCAGGGGACGCAGCCGCCCGTAGGACAGCCAGGGGATGCCGAAATTGAGTTCCGGCCAAGCCAGTTGGGACGCGATCAGGACGCCGACCGCCATACCGACGACGCCCCAGACGACGGCGGCAATGGCGAACTGCCGGACAACCTTGTCGTTGTATGTGGCAGAGTGGGTGGTTGCCATCTCTTCTTCTCCTTTGTTGCAGGCTGAATTGTGCGGGCAAACCACTAGCTAATTTTGATAAGGCTCAACCTTATCCTCAGGTTTTTCCTCGTCTGTCTTCAAGATGCGAACGGCTTCTTGCTCGATGTCTTCAAATTGACCATTGAAGACCGCCCAGCCCAGCACGGCCAGGATGGCCAGCACCAGCAAAACGGACACGGGGAGCAAGACGTAGAGGATTTCCATGGCGTGGTTTGCCGTCAGCGACGGTCGGGGCCGAGTCTAAGGGCATTCAGCACGACACCCAGCGAGCTCAGCGCCATGCCCAGCCCCGCAAGCCAGGGGGGCATCAAGCCCATCAGGGCCAGGGGAATGGAGCTGAAGTTGTAGATCGCTGACCATGTCAGGTTCTGTTTAACGATTCGCATGGCCCTGCGGCTGATGGCCACCGCTTCTGGCACACCCTGCAAACGACCGTTCAGCACGATGAGGTCGGCCTGAGACTGCGCCAGCGCGGCCCCCTGGTCGAGGGCCATGGAAACGTCGGCTTTTGCCAACACCGGGGCATCGTTGATGCCGTCGCCAACGACGGCCACCCGAAGGCCCTGCGACTGGGCCGACTGGATGGCTCGGAGCTTGTCCTCTGGCGTGGCCTCCGCCTGCGCGACACTCAAGCCAGCCGCGCTGCCGCCCAACTGCGCCGCCGCCGCATACACACGATCGCACTGGTCGCCCGAGAGCAGCAAAGCGTCGATGTGCAGCCGCTGCAAGCCGGCCAGCGCGGGGCGGGCCTCGTCCCGAAACCGCTCGTCAAACACGAAGCCCACCACCGTGTCGGTCTGCAAGCTCTCGTCGGCGCCCCACGCAGCCACCCAAACCCGCGCATCAGGGTGGTGCATCACCCAGGCGGGGGCATGGCCCTGCAGCACCCAGTCCTGGCGTCCAAGCCGCCACACACGGCCTGACGCGTCCACCGCCTCGACGCCCTGGCCAGCCAACTCGCGCACCTCGGCCCAGGGTTGCCGGCTCCAGCCACCCGCGGCATCGGCCGCCGCCAGCAGCGATCGCGACAAAGGATGCTGAGAGTGGGCCGCCAGGTCCACGGCCTCGGTCCAGCGCCGGGGCCAGTCCTGAGAGACGGTCTGCACCGGCTGTGCGCCCTGCGCGATGCACCATGAGGACAGCGTCAGGGCGCCTTCGGTGAGCGTGCCCGTCTTGTCAAAGTACACGCGCTCGATCTTCGACAAGGTTTCCAGGGCATCGAGGCGGCGCACCAGCACCCCCCTGGAGGCCATGTTGCCCGCTGCCGCCAGCAAGGCCGCTGGCGCCGACAAGGAGAACGCACACGGGCAGGTCACAACCAGCACCGACACCGCCACCCAGATGGCCCGACTGGGGTCGATCCAGCTCCAGACCAGCCCCCCCAGCAAGGCGAGGATCAGCACCCCCCACAAGAATGGGCTGGCAAACCGGTCTGCCAACCTCATCAGACCAGGCTTTTCGGTCATGGCCTGCTGAACCAGCGACACGATCTGCTGGTAGCGTGTGTCCATGCCCAGGCGCTCGACGCTGATCCACACCGGGGCGGAGAGGTTGAGGCTGCCGGCCACGACCAATTGACCCGCACGGCGATGGACGGCCCGGGATTCACCCGTGAGCAAGGATTCATCCACGTCGGTCTCGCCTTGCAGCACCTGCCCGTCGGCGGGGAAGGCCTGCCCGACGGCCACGCGCACCCGATCCCCATGGCGCAGCGCCGAGATCGGCACCGATTCGATGCCAGCCACGGACAGGTCGGACTGAGCGTCCACTGCGCGCTCAACCGCCTCGGGCAGCCGCACACACAAGGCCTCCAGCGACTGGGTGACCTGCTCCCGGGCCCGGCTTTCAAGCCAGCGCCCTGCCAGCAGGAAAGCCACGAACATGGTCAATGAGTCGAAATAGGCATCCGGGCCAAAAATGTCGGTGTGCCCGAAGGTGACCCCGGTGGAGACCACGAAGGCCGCGGCCATGCCGATGGCCACGGGGGTGTCCATGGCAATGCGACCTTGGCGCGCCGCACGCCACGCGCCCTGGAAAAATGGCCCGCACGAAAACAGCATGACCGGCAGGCTGAGCACCCAGTTCGCCCAGTTCATGAGCTGCCACAGGTCGGGCGGGATTTCGTCGCGCCCGGCCACGTACTGCGGAAAGGTGATCATCATCACCTGCATCATGCAAAACGCGGCCACGGCCAATTGCCACAGGAGCTTGCGACGTTCGCGCAAGCGCTCGTGACCGGCGCGGGCCGCAGCGTCAGGCCAGGCGCGGTAGCCCACGGCCTGTACGGCCCGCACCAGCCCCGACAGCTGGGTGGCCTTGGGGTCCAGGGTGATGCGTGCCCGCTGGGACGCCGCCTGCACCTGAACGTCCTGAACGCCAGGCACCGTGCGCAAGGCCTGTTCGATCGTGATGGAGCAGGCCGCACAGTACATGCCTGACAAACCCAGCCCGATGGTGCGCAGGCTGGACCCGGGCACCTGTGCCAGCACGCACTGCTGCATCAGGTCGGGGTCGTCCAGCCCGGCCACCTGCGCGGCGCTGAGCTCCGGCAGCGGCGGCAGTGGCCCGCCTTCGGTCGACAGGGGTTGCGGCACGGCCGGTGCGGGGGATACGGCGTTCATGACTTGGGGCTGCTACAGTGATCGGGTTGAGACCCTTCAATATTGAACTTCCAGCGACACATCCACCTGTCATCGCCATGTCTCCATCCAAGATTGTCTTGCATGCCGGGCTGAAGGCCCAAATCTGGGGGCTTGTCACGGCCGGTTTGCTGGCCATCGGCGCGTCGGCCCATGCCGGCGATGCGCCCCAAAGTCTGCCAACGGTGGCGCTGAGTGCCGGCATGCACAACATCCAGGCCGAGGTGGCGCGCACGCCGCAAGAGTTGTCCACCGGCTTGATGCACCGCAGCAGCATGCCCGCCAATCACGGCATGCTGTTTGTGTTTGACCGGCCGGGGCAACAATGCTTCTGGATGAAGAACACGCTGATCCCCTTGTCCATTGCTTTTCTGGCCGACGATGGCCGGGTGGTGAACATCGCTGAAATGCAGGCCGGCAGCCTTGAATCACACTGCTCCACGGAGGCTGTGCGTTTTGCCCTGGAGATGAACAAGGGCTGGTTCAAACGCAAAGGCGTTCGTGAGGGGCAACGGCTCAGCGGCCCCCCGTTCGCGGCTGCATCGCCTTCAGGATCTGCGGCAACACGCTGAGCGTGGCTTCACGCCCCGCCAGGATGGACAGGCGGCGCGCGGCAAAGTCGGCACTGCCGACACCCTCCAGCTTGGGCCGGATGACGACATCGGCCTCTCGGGTCTCGAACTGACCCAGGCTTTTGCCCATGATGCTGAAGGTTTGCAGCAAGATGTCGGTGGCACGCCGGGTGGGCTGGCCCTCCGGGATGGCGGAAATGTCCACCGCGATGACCACCTCGGCCCCCATCTGACGCGCAAACCGCACCGGCACCGGAGAGACGGCGCCGCCATCGATGTACTCGCGGCTTCCGATGCGCACCGGCTCGAACACGGCGGGCACCGCGCTGGAGGCACGCACGGCCGTCCCGGGGTCGCCTCGCCTGAACAAAATGGGCTCGCCGCTCTGAAGGTCGGCCGCCACCACGCCCAGGGGCATGCGCATGGCCTCGATCGCCCTGCCCTGAACCTGTTGACGAACAAACCGGGCCAAGGCCTCGCCCTTCATCACGCCGCGCCCGGGAAACACCCAGTCGGTGATCGTGGACTCGTCCAGGGTCATGGCCATGCGTCCCAGCTCCACCGGATGGTGGCCGGCGGCATACAAGGTGGCCACCAGGCTGCCCGCCGAGGTGCCCACGACGAGGTCGGGCTTGATGCCCTGCTCTTCCAGCACCTGAAGCACACCGATGTGGGCAAAGCCGCGCGCAGCGCCGCCACCCAGGGCCAGGCCCAGGCGGGGCGCCCGTGTGGGTGTGGGCTCGGGGGCCTGCACCGAAGGGGCTGCAGGAGCCGCAGGCGCCATAGGCGTGCGGTGGGCGCAGGCCGACAGCAGACAAGCTGCGACCACCAGCAAACATCTATATTTCATATAGTTATAATGAAAACCAAAAAATGTTGTTCTCATGGATAAAAGAAGTCCTTACAGTGGCGCCTTCCTGAAACGGGGACCGTCACATGCCGTGCACAGGCCGCTTCAGGAGTTGCACAACAGCCAGACATGATCCTCGATTGGATGGCGGTCGTGGCCGGCGCTGGTGTGGGGCTCATTGTGGGCCTGACCGGCGTGGGCGGCGGCTCGCTGATGACCCCTTTGCTGATTTCGGTGTTCGGCCTGGACAAGGCCGTGGCCATCGGCACCGACCTCTGGTTTGCCGGACTGACCAAGGTGTCGGGCTCGGTGGCTCACCACCGCGAGGGCCATGTCGACTACCACATCACCAAGCGGCTCTTGATGGGCAGCATCCCCGCGTCCATCCTGACGCTGTGGTTCATGCATGTCGAGGGCATCCACAAGTCAGGGCAAAGCATGCTGGCGCTGGCGCTGGGCATCGCCCTGTTGCTGACCGCCGTGACCGTGGCCTTTCGGCCGGTATGGCACCGCGTGGGCTTGTGGCTGGAGCGCTGGGTCACGCGCAGCAATCGCTCGGCCTTGACCGTACTTTGTGGTGCAATCCTGGGTGTGTTGGTGTCGCTCAGCTCGATCGGGGCCGGCGCGCTGGGTGCCACCATGATCTTGCTGCTGTACCCCCGTCTGGACATGAAGCGGCTGGTGGGTACCGACATTGCGCACGCCGTGCCGCTCACGCTGGTGGCTGGCGTCGGCCACGCTTCACTGGGCAATGTGGAGTGGGGGCTGTTGCTGGCGCTGTTGCTGGGTTCGTTGCCTGCGATTTGGCTCGGCGCCAAATTGACCCGTCTCCTGCCCGAAATCGTCACCCGCTTCGCGCTGTGTGTCTGCCTGCTGCTGGCAGCCAACAAAGTGCTGAGGCTCGTCTGAACTTGATCCAGAATCCGACCCGCCCACGAGAGTCTTGCCATGTACCAGTACACCGAATTCGACAAGCACTTCGTTCAACAACGTGCCGCCCAGTTTCGCGACCAGCTTGAGCGCAACCTGGCCGGCAAGCTGGGTGACGAAGAGTTCCGCCCCTTGCGTCTGCAAAACGGCTGGTACGTCCAGCGTCATGCCCCGATGCTGCGCGTGGCCGTGCCCTACGGTGAGATGTCCAGCAAGCAGATTCGCCAGTTGGCGCGCATCGCCCGTGAGTTTGATCGCGGCTACGCCCACTTCACCACCCGCCAGAACGTCCAGTACAACTGGATCCCGCTGCCCAAGGCCGCCGATGTGATGGACCTGCTGGCCGAGGTCAACATGCACGGCATCCAGACCTCGGGCAACTGCATCCGCAACATCACCGCCGACGCCAAGGTGGGTGTGGCCGCCGACGAGATCGTCGATGCACGCCCCTACGCCGAAGTGCTGCGCCAGTGGTCCACGCTGCACCCCGAGTTTGCCTTCCTGCCCCGCAAGTTCAAGATCGCGATCAGCGGCGCCAAGGAAGACCGCGCCGCCGTGGCCTGGCACGACATCGGCCTGCACCTGGTCAAGAACGATGCCGGCGAGGTGGGCTTCACCGTGCTGGTGGGTGGCGGCATGGGTCGCACCCCGATCACCGGCAGCGTGATCAACGACTTCGTGCCCTGGCGGCAGATTCTGGTGTACATCGAGGCCATCGTGCGCGTGTACAACCGCTATGGCCGCCGTGACAACATGTACAAGGCCCGCATCAAGATCCTGGTGAAGGCAGAAGGTCAGAAGTTCTTTGATCAAGTGAACGCCGAGTTCCAGAACATCCTGGAGCGCGACTTGGACGGCGCGGCCCACCTGATCCCGCAGGCCGAATTCGACCGCGTGAACGCCGGGTTTACGTTCCCCGCGTCGGTGCAGGCCCATGTGGCCGCCGGCAATGGACTGCCTGTCGATGCCTCGGACGCTGACAAACAGCAATTTGCCAAGTGGCTGGAGCGCAATGTGGAAGGCCACAAGGTGCAGGGCTACCGATGCGTGCAGTTGTCGGTCAAGCGCGTGGGCCAGGCGCCCGGTGACGTGACCGACACGCAAATGGAGGCCATTGCAGACATGGCCGACCAGTTCAGCTGCGGCGAACTGCGTGTGACCCACGACCAGAACGTGCTGCTGCCTTTCGTGCGCGAAGAAGACCTGTACGCCCTGTGGCAAGCCGCCAAGGCCGCCACGCTGGCATCGCCCAACATCGGCCTGCTGAGCGACATGATCGCCTGCCCGGGTGGCGACTTCTGCGCCCTGGCCAATGCCCGCTCCATCCCCATCGCCAACGCCTTGATCGAACGCTATCAAGACCTGGACGAGCTCTATGACATTGGCGAGATCGACCTGCACATCTCGGGGTGCATCAACTCGTGCGGCCACCACCACAGCGGCCACATCGGCATCCTGGGCGTGGACAAGGACGGCACCGAGTGGTACCAGATCACCCTGGGCGGCTCGGACGGCTCGGCACACGCGCCTGCAGCGGTCGCCGGCAAGGTGATCGGCCCCTCGTTCGCGGCCGATGAAGTGCAGGACGCCATCGAAGCCATCATCGAGACCTACCAGGCGCAGCGCCAGGGCCAGGAGAAGTTCGTGGACTGCGTCAAGCGCCTGGGGCTGGAGCCGTTCAAGGCGGCCGCCAACGCCACACGCCGCAGCACCGCCAAAACGGCTTGAGCCAGCCCAGGAGAACACACATGCAATTCATCGACACCCATCACGATCAATGGCACACCGTGGGCGGCGAAGACGGCCCGATGGCCCACCCGCCCATCAAGTCGCACAGCCTGCTGACGCTGGCGCAATGGCATGCCGTGCGCGATCAGTGGCCAGCCAAGGACGCGGCCGACCACAAGCCCGTGGGCGTGATCCTGGCCAATGACACCGACATCGAAGTGCTGGAAGCCGACGCGGCCAAGCTGTCTCTGGTGGTGCTGCAGTTTCCCAAATGGACCGATGGCCGTGCGTACACGCAGGCCCGCATCCTGCGTGCACGGTACCGGTTTGGCGGCGAGATTCGCGCCACCGGCGATGTGCTGGTGGACATGATGCCGCTGCTGGCACGCACGGGCTTCAACGCCGTGGTGCTGCGCGCCGATCAAGACCGTGCAGCCGCCGAACGGGCCTTGGGCTTCTTTGGTGCGCGCGGTCATTACCAGGGCGATGTGCAACAAACCCGGCCGGTGTTCGGCCGCGCGGCCTGACCTTCTGACGGAGCCTCAACCATGAGTGAAGTCTCTTCCTTGTTCGGTGGTCCGGCGCCTGCAGGCTCGGCCATCACGCTGTACGCCAAGGCCAGCCCCGACTACGCCACCAAGGTGCACGACACCATCGAACTGCTCAAGGCCGCGGCCGCCGAGCACCCCGGCAAGGTGGTGCAGGCCACCAGCCTGGGCGTGGAAGACATGATCGTGACCGATCTGATCGCTCGCCACCGCTTGCCGATCGCCATCGGCACGCTGGAAACCGGCATGCTCAACCCCGAGACGGCTGCGCTGATCGGCACGATCGAGACGCACTATGCCGACGCAGGCATCCATGTCGAGGTGTACAGGCCCGTGCAGGAAGCGGTGATCGAGTTCGTGCAGAAGAATGGCGAAAAGGCCATGTACGAAAGCATCGACCTGCGAAAAGCGTGCTGCGGCATCCGTAAACTGGAGCCCCTGGCACGCATGCTGGCCGAGCGCAGCGCCTGGATCACCGGTTTGCGCCGCGAGCAGTCGAACAACCGTGGCGACATGCTCGCCCGCGAGACCGATGACAAGGGCCGCGCCAAATTCAACCCGATGATCGAGTGGACCTGGGGCGATGTGTGGCACTACGTGTCTGTCAACCACGTGCCGTACAACCCGCTGCATGACCAGTTCATGCCCAGCATCGGCTGCGCGCCCTGCACGCGCGCCATCGCCGTGGGCGAGGACTTCCGCGCCGGCCGCTGGTGGTGGGAAGACGAGGGTGCCAAGGAATGCGGCCTGCACGTCCACAAATGAACGGCAGCCTGAAGTTTCAAGAGTGAGAACAACATGAGTGATGTGAACCAACTGCTGGCGGAAGTGGACCACCGCCACCTGGATGCGCTGGAAGAAGAAGCGATCTTCATCCTGCGCGAAGTGGCCGCCACCTTCGAGCGCCCAGGCCTGCTGTTTTCCAGCGGCAAGGACTCGTGCGTGGTGCTGCAACTGGCCGAAAAGGCCTTCAAGATGAAGAACCCCGCCACCGGCAAGCTGGAAGGCAAGCTGCCCTTCCCGCTGGTGCACGTGGACACCGGCCACAACTTCCCTGAGGTGATCGAGTTCCGCGAACAGCGCGTGGCCGAGATCGGCGAGCGCCTGATCGTGGCGCACATGGAAGACTCCATCAAGCGCGGCACCGTGCGCCTGGCCCACCCGCTGGAGTCGCGCAACGGCCACCAGACGGTGACCCTGCTGGAAGCCATCGAAGACAACCGGTTCGACTGCCTGATCGGTGGCGCCCGCCGTGACGAAGAGAAGGCCCGCGCCAAGGAACGCATCTTCAGCCACCGCGACAGCTTTGGCCAATGGCAGCCCAAAGAGCAGCGCCCCGAGCTGTGGAACCTGTTCAACACCCGCATCAAGCCGGGCGAGCACTTCCGCGCCTTCCCGATCAGCAACTGGACCGAGCTGGACGTGTGGCTGTACATCGCCCGCGAAAACATCCCGCTGCCGGGCATTTACTACAAGCATCCCCGTCAGGTGATGCGCCGCAAGGGCCTGCTGGTGCCTCTGACCGAAGTCACGCCCGCGCTGGAAGGCGAAACCATCGAGACCGTGGACGTGCGCTTCCGCACCGTGGGTGACATGACCTGCACCTGCCCGGTGGAATCGACCGCAGCGAGCCCGGCCGACATCGTGGCCGAAACCCTGCACGTGACCGTGAGCGAGCGTGGCGCCACCCGCATGGACGACCGCACGTCCGAGGCCTCGATGGAGCGCCGCAAGAAGGAAGGTTATTTCTGATGAGCAACGTGATCCACAACGAGGCCACCGAAGAGCTGGCCCACAAAGCGCTTCGCTTCCTGACCGCAGGCAGCGTGGACGATGGCAAGAGCACCCTGATCGGCCGCCTGCTGTTTGACAGCCGTGCCATCTTGGCCGACCAGCTCGACGCGCTGGAAAAGCGCGCCGCTGGCGCCCCCATCGACCTGTCGCTGCTGACCGATGGCCTGGAAGCCGAGCGCGAGCAAGGCATCACCATCGACGTGGCCTACCGCTACTTCGCCACCAAAACCCGCAAGTTCATCATCGCCGACGCCCCCGGCCACGAGCAGTACACCCGCAACATGGTGACCGCTGCCGCCGGCTCTGACGCCGCCGTGGTGCTGGTGGACATCACCAAGATCGACTGGAAGGCGTCGCCTGTGCCCCTGCTGGCCCAGACCCGCCGCCACAGCCTGCTGGCGCACCTGCTGCGCGTGCCCTCCATCGTGTTCGCCGTGAACAAGCTGGACGCCATCGAGCAAGACACCGAAGCGGCGTTCAACGCCGTCAAGGCCTCGCTGGAAGCCTTTGCCGAGCAGGCGGGCATCGTCAACAAGGGCGTGATCCCGGTGTCGGCCCTGCGCGGCGACAACGTCACCACCCCGTCGGCCAACTGGCCCTGGTACCAGGGCCCCACCCTGCTGCAGGTGCTGGAGCAACTGCCCGTGACCGACGAGCGCCATGACGGCGCCCTGCTGCACCCGGTGCAGTACGTGACGCGCGACGCAGTGGGTGAAGGCGAGGCCAACGCTTCCGGCACGGGCCACCAGTACCGCACCTTCTGGGGCCGCATCGCGCATGGCGCGGTCAAGGCCGGTGACGAAGTGCAGATCTTCCCGAGCGGTCAGACCGCCGTGGTGGCTGAAGTGCGCCACGCCGCCCTGGTGGTGGACCAATGCGAAGCGGGCCAGTCGGCCGGCATCGTGCTGGACCGCCAGGTCGACATCTCGCGCGGCGACTGGATCCACACCCCCGGCTCGATCAAGCCGACCGACAGCTTCAGCGCCACGCTGGCCTGGCTGGACACCGAGCCCGCTGTGGTGGGCCGCAAGTACTGGGTGCGCCATGGCAACCGCTGGGTGCAGGCCCGCATCTCGGCCATCGAAAGCCGCCTGAACATCCAATCGCTGGAAGACTCTGACGCCCAAGAACTGGCCGTCAACGAGATCGGCCGCGTGACCGTGCAAACGCAGCAGCCGCTGCCGGTGGAAGCCTACGTGGACAACCGCGTGGGCGGCGCGCTCATCGTGGTTGATCCAACCACCAACCGCACCTCTGGCGCACTGCTGGTCAAGTAAGGCGGCCATGAGTCAAGCCACTGCACGTGTGATCTTCATCGGCGCCGGCCCTGGCGAGGCCGACCTGATCACCGTGCGCGGCGCCCGCCTGCTGGCGCAGGCGCAGGTGGTGCTGTTCGACGCCCTGGCCGACCCCGGCCTGCGCGACCTCGCACCGTCGGCCACCTGGGTGGACGTGGGCAAGCGCGGCTTTTCTGGCAAAGAAGGCAGTGATTTCAATGGCCAGACCCGCATCAACCGCCTGCTGGTTGAACATGCCCAGGCCGTCGGAGCCAGCCATGGTGCCAACGGCGTGGTGGCCCGACTCAAAGGGGGCGATCCCTCGCTGTTCGGGCGGCTGGAAGAAGAACTGCATGCCTTGCACAGCGCCGGCATCGCCTGCGAGGTGGTGCCGGGCGTGACGTCGGCCTTGGCGGCGGCCGCAGCCACCCTGCGTCCCTTGACCCGGCGGGGCACGGGCCGCAGCGTGAGCTTCACCACGGCCATGACCCGCACCGGCGATCTCCAGTGCGGCATGGGCCCCGGCCAACGCGCCGACACCGAGGTCTTCTACATGGCCGGTCGCCAACTGGCGCCCTTGTCGCAAGGCCTGCTGGATGCCGGCTGGCCCACCAACGCCGAGGTGAGCGTGGTGTCGCGCGCCGGCTGGCCTGACATGCGCCACACCGTGCACACGGTGGGCACGCTGGACGAGGCTTCGGCCATCCATGCCGGCCGCCCCACCCTGGTCATTGTGGGCGCTGGCGCCACCGAACTACCTGACGAACCTTTGACCCACATCCCCCTGTGCGGAGAAGGTCAGCCCCCCGCAAAGGGCTGAGCACCCGTAAAATCCGGCCCCGATCCCCATCATCAACATCAACTGAGAACGTCATGACCCACGTCGTCACCGAAGCCTGCATCCGCTGCAAATACACGGACTGTGTGGACGTGTGCCCGGTGGATTGCTTCCGCGAAGGCCCCAACTTCCTCGTCATCGATCCCGATGAATGCATTGACTGTGCGGTGTGCATCCCCGAATGCCCCGTCAATGCCATCGTCCCGGAAGAAGATGTGCCGGGTGACCAGCAGCAATACATCCAGATCAATGCCGACCTGGCCAAAAAATGGCCCAGCATCACCAAGCGCAAGACGCCACTGCCTGACGCGGATGACTGGAAGGACAAAACGGACAAGCTGGATCAACTGATTCGCTGACATCGGCGTGTCGGCCTCCACCCTGATCGAGACGGACGCCCTGGTCGTCGGGGCGGGCCCTGTCGGCCTGTTCCAGGTCTTTCAGCTGGGCCTGCTGGGCATGAGTGCCCAGGTGGTGGATGCCCTGCCCGAACCCGGGGGACAGTGCGTTGCACTGTATCCCGACAAACCCATCTACGACGTGCCCGGCGTTCCGGCCTGTTCTGGGCGCGAGCTGGCTCAGCGCCTGCTGGAGCAGGCGTCGCCGTTCCTGCCCCGACAGGCCGATGGCCAGTGGGCCTCGCTGCACCTGAACCAACGGGTGGCGAGCCTGCGGCCCACAGGCGACGGCCGGTTCGAGTTGCACACCGACCATGGCCAGCAGTTCCTGGCACGGGCGGTGTTCGTGGCGGCCGGGGCTGGCGCGTTCGTGCCGCGCACACTGAAGATGCCGGGGCTGGCGCTGGCCCCCAATGTGCATCACCACCTGCCGGCGGCCGACGCCACGCCGGCCTGGGCGGGCCAACATCTCGTGGTGCACGGTGGCGGAGAAGAAGCCGTCAGCGCCGTGTTGAACCTGCTGGCCGAGGCGCCCGAGCGGCGCCCAGCCCGCCTGACGCTGCTGCACCGTCGCGATGCCTTTCAGGTGGACGCCGAGCTGGACGCCGCACTGCGTGAGCAGCTGTCGTTGGGCAGCGTTCAGTTGGCGCTGGGCCTGCCGGACGGCGCGGAGTATCAACAAGAACGGCCCGAGGAGGGCCTGCGCAGCCTGCGCTTGCTGGGGGCGGACGGCCAGCACCACCACCTGCCGCTGGACCACTTGTTGATCCGTCTGGGACTGAGCCCCAAACTGGGGCCGCTGAGCGAATGGGGTTTGACGCTGGAGCGCAAGCAGGTGGCCGTGTCACCTGACCGCTTTGAAAGCAGCCTGCCCGGGGTGTATGCCGTGGGTGACATCAACACCTACCCCGGCAAGAAGCGCCTGTTGCTGTGTGGCTTTCATGAGGCCACGCTGGCGGCGCACGCCGCCCATGCCGCGCTGCACCCAGACGCCCCCCAGCACCTGCTTTACACCACCACCAGCCCATTGCTGAAGGCCCGCCTGGGCCGAGGGTGATGTGCCAGCGCCCGCCCGTCGACGGGCATGGCGCTAGAATCCACGCCTTGCTAGGGGTGTGCTGGCCTGTCGTGCCAGCACTGAGAGAGTCCCTTCGAACCTGAACGAGATCATCCTCGCGTAGGGAAGCATGGCCTGCCGGGCCGCTTCGCTCAAGGCGTCATGTGCGCCTGACAGCGCAGAGCAAGCACGGCGGCGTCATCGGCTCCTGCGCGACCATCTGCTGGAGTCCTTCTGATGCGTCGCCTTTCTTTGCGTCCTGCCTTGCCTTGCCGGCCCGTCGCGGTGTCGGTCTCGGTGCTCACCTTGACGGCCCTGTGTGGCGCCATCAATGCGCAGGCTGAAACCACCACCACGGCGACCGCCACCACGCCATCTGCAGACGAGCTGCCCGCCATCGGCGTGAGCGCCAGCATCGTCAAGCGCAGTGCGCGGGCCGGCATCGCCGGACTGGGCGAGCTGCCCGCCTGGCAAACCCCGCTGCAAGCCCAGACCTTCGCGGCCGACACCATGAAGGATGCCGGCATGGCGCGCCTGTCGGACGTGAGCAAGCTGGACGCCAGCACCACCGACTCGTACAACACCACCGGCTACTGGGATTACCTGAGCATTCGGGGCTTCAAGCTGGACAACGCCTACAACTACCGCCGCGAAGGCCTGCCCATCAGCGCCGAGACCCGCCTGCTGCTGGACAACAAAGCGGCGGTGGAGTTGCTCAAGGGCACCAGTGGCCTGCAGTCGGGCGTGAGTTCGCCCGGCGGCCTGGTGAACCTGCTGGTCAAGCGCCCCACGGCGGCGCCGCAGCGCTCGGTGGAGGTGGGTCTGGACGATGCCGGGGCCCAGCGCGGCGCGCTGGACGTGTCGACACGCTTTGGCGCTGATGGCGCCATGGGCCTGCGCGTGAACGCCGCCGCCTCACGCCTGAACACCCACATCGACAACACCAAGGGCCGCGCCTACCTGCTGGCGGTGGCCACCGACTGGCGTTTGTCGGCCGACACCGTGGTGGAGGCTGAACTGGAGCACAGCCGCACGCAACAACCCAGCGTGCCTGGGCTGAGCCTGCTGGGCGATGCCCTGCCCTCTGACACGGCCTACCGCCGCAGCCTCAACCTGAACGACCAGGCCTGGACCCAGCCCGTGGACCTGCGTGGTCTGAGTGGCAGCCTGCGCTGGCGCCAGAACCTGGGTCAGGGCTGGGACAGCAGCGTGATGTATGGGTTTCAGCGCTTGCGCACCGATGACCGGGCGGCGTTTCCATACGGTTACACCGAGCTGGACCATGGCATCTCGTTCTACGACGACGGAACGGTGGACATTTATGACTACCGCTCTGACAACGAGTACCGCCACAGCCAGGCCCTGAAGGCCGAGTTGAATGGCCAAGTGCAGTGGGGTGGCCTGCAGCACCAGTTGCGCTTCAGCGTGATGCGCAGCCTGTACGACACCGACATCAAGCCCCAAGCCTACAACTACAGCGGCACCATTGCCGTGAACGCGCCAGGCACACCGGTGCCGGCAGCCCCCAGCCTGGATGTGGCGGGCACGAACCGCTGGGAGCGCAGCACCGAGTGGTCGGCCTTGGACCACATCCGCTTCTCGGAGACCTGGCAAGCCTGGGTGGGCCTTCGCCACACCCAATTGACCCGCAGCAGCGTTCAAACAGATGGTGGCGAGGCCATTCGCTTGTCGCAGAACGTGACGACCCCCTGGTTGGCCCTGGGCTGGACGGTGGCGCCGCAAACCCAGGCCTACCTGAGCTGGGGCCAGGGCATCGAGCTGAATGCAGCTCCGCGCAACACAGGGCTGGACAATGCTGGTCAGGTTCTGCCCGCCTTGAAGAGCCGCCAGACCGAGCTGGGCATCAAAGGCCAGCACCGCGCTGGTCGAATCAGCGGCCAGTGGGGGGCGAACCTGTTCCTCATCCACCGCCCGCTGGCCGAAGAGGTGAACAACCGCTTCCAGTACGACGGCGAGGCCGAGCACCGTGGCCTGGAGGGCTTCTGGCAAGGGCGCTTCGGTGCCTGGGGCCTGGCCGCCAGCGCCATGATCCTGGACGCCGAGCGCCGCAACAGCGCGACGGCGGCACTGAATGGCAAAGAGCCGGTGAACGTACCGCGCCAGACGGTGAAGCTCTCGGGCAGCCACACCTGGGCCGCCCCGCTGCCCGTGACGCTGCAGATGGACGTGATCCACGAAGGGCGTCGCGCCGTGACGGACGACAACCGCGTGCACCTGCCCAGCTGGACGCGCGCCGACCTGAGCCTGCGCGCCGTGCAGAGCCTGGGTGGCCCGTACAACATCACCTGGCGCGTGGCGGTGCACAACCTGTTCGACGTGCGTGCCTGGCGGGAGTCGCCGAAAGAGTTCGGGCACTATTACCTGTTCCCCATGGCGCGCCGCAGCGTGATGGCCTCGGCGCAAGTGGACTTTTGAGCGACTGCTGAAAAACCGTGATGGTTTTGTGACGTCGGGCGTTGCATGAACGCAGCGCCGGTCACGGAAACGATGCTATAGTCTTGGTCTTCGCAGTCAACGACGGCGAAGTATTCCCCGATAGCTCAGTCGGTAGAGCGCCGGACTGTTAATCCGTAGGTCCCTGGTTCGAGCCCAGGTCGGGGAGCCAAACATCCAAGACGGCCTTGCCTGCCGAAATCGCAAGGCCCGACATCAACAGATATTCCCCGATAGCTCAGTCGGTAGAGCGCCGGACTGTTAATCCGTAGGTCCCTGGTTCGAGCCCAGGTCGGGGAGCCACTCTGCCAACCCAGCCCAGACATCGTCTGCGCTGGGTTTTTTCATGCGCTACCAGACGAGCCAGAGGCACCCGATGCGCCAGGCGCCATTTCCACCGTTTGCACCAGCATGGCCGACAGGCCATCGTCTCCGGTGAACACCTGCTGGTAGCCAGCCTGCCGCAACCAGCGGGCTTCATCGTCGCTGCCGGCCTGCGCCACGGCCACGATGTCGGTATTCAAGGCGCGCGCCGTCTCCAGCATGATCAAGGCCTCTCCGGCGTCGTGGCCCGTCACCACCAGTTGCCGAGCGTGGGCAATGTGGGCCTGGATCAGGGTGGCTGGCTCGACCGCCTCACCAAACACGGCCGCCCACCCCCGTGCGCGCAGGTCTTCCACCACGGCGCGGCTGCGCGCCACCACCACGAACGGCACGCGCTGCGCGTACAAGGCCTCGGCCACACGGCGCCCCACGCCACCGTAGCCCACGAGCACCACCTGCCGGGCCAGGTAGCGTTGGTGGGTGGTGATGGGCAGCTCGGCCAGGGGGTCTTCGCGCGCCTCCAGCCTGCGGGCCAGCTCGGAGCGCTGCAGCACCCATTGCCGCACCGGCTCGATCAGCGAGAACAGCAAGGGATTGAGCGCAATCGAGAGCATGGCCCCGGCCACGATCAGGCTTTTGGCTTCGGCCGGCAACACGCCCAGGCTGGTGCCCAGCGCCGCCAGAATGAATGAAAACTCGCCAATCTGCGCCAGGCTAACGGACACCGTCAGCGCCGTGTTGAGCGGATAGCGAAACGCCAGCACCAAGGCCGCGGCAGCCACTGATTTACCCAGGATGATGATGGCGGCCACCCCCAGCACATGCATCGGTTGATCGACCAGAACCGCCGGATCGAACAGCATGCCCACCGAGACGAAAAACAACACGGCGAAGGCATCGCGAAACGGCAGCGACTCTTCGGCCGCGCGGTGGCTGAACTCGGATTCACGCAAGACCAGGCCGGCGAAAAAGGCCCCCAGGGCCACCGAGACCCCAAACAGCGCAGACGACCCATACGCGATGGTGACGGCCGCCGCCATCACCCCCAACGTGAACAACTCGCGACTGCCCGTTCGACTGATGTGCAACAGCACCCAGGGCAGCACCTTGCGGCCCGCCACCAGCATCACCACCAGGAAGGCGCCCACGGCCAGCAAGGTGCGCAACAGAGTCTGCCAGGCGTCTTGCGCCTGCCCTTCACCGTGCGACCAGGCGGCCACGGTGGGCAACATCACCAGCACGAGCACCATCGCCAGGTCTTCCACCACCAGCCAGCCCACAGCGATCTTGCCGTTGACGCTGTCGATGGCGCCTCGGCTTTCCAGGGCCCTGAGCAACACCACCGTGCTGGCCACCGACAGCGCCACCCCAAAGAGCAACGCGGCGGGCCACGGCCAGCCCCACCACCAGGCCAGCACCGCGCCCATGGCCGTGGCCGTTCCCATCTGCACCACCGCACCAGGCACCGCGATGCGACGCACCGCGATCAAATCGTCCAGAGAGAAGTGCAGCCCCACGCCGAACATCAGCAACATCACGCCGATCTCGGCCAGTTGCATGGCCAGGTTCACGTCGGCCACGAAGCCGGGCGAATGGGGCCCGATCACGATGCCTGCCAGCAGATAGCCGACCAGGGCTGGCAGCTTCAGGCGGCTGGCCACGAAGCCGAACACCAAGGCCAGGCCCAGTGCCGCAGCCAGGGTGACGATCAAGGGCATGGCGCCGTGCATGCGCGATCACCCGCCCCGCATCAGCGAATCCAGCGTCAGGTCGAAGGCTGGCGCAAACACGTCCAGGAAGTAGCGCAGCTCGGGCGTCATGGTGGCGTCCATTTTTTCGCGCACCTGAGCTTCAGCCTGCTCGAACTCTCGGTTGCCATAGCGCAGCTCGGCGCGGCATTTGAGCCAGGCGGCCAGGCGGTCGGCCGTCTTGATCAGCTGCACCTCGTCGTCCGACCAGGCGGCATGCTCCATCATCGGTTTCATGGTTTGCCGAAGCGCCTCGGGCAGCAAGCGGGTCATTTCAACGGCCACCTGCTCTTCCAGGTGGCCCGTGGCCTGACGCATCGCAGGCGAATACTTCACCGGGGTGGGCAAATCACCGGTGATGGCTTCGGTGGCGTCATGGAACAAGGCCTTGGCGGCCACCGCGTCGGGGTTGGCCGGCAGGCCCAGCACATCACGACGGATCACGGCCAGCGCATGGGCCAGCACCGCCACATCCCAACTGTGCTGCGCCACATCCTCTTCCACGGCATTGCGCATCAGCCCCCAGCGCTTGATGAAACGCAGGCGGTACAGGTGAGCGTAAAAGGGGCTGTGGGGAGACAGGGACACGGCACGAACTCGGCAAGGCAATGACAGGTCATCATCTTCGCGCAAAATGAGCGTGCATCAAGCCAACCAAGAACCTTGACCACGCCATGTCGGACGAAATGGGCAAATTGATCCTGATCGCAGTGATTGCACTGTTTGCGGTGTTGGGCTGGCGCGCCTGGCAGATCCGTCAGGCCAGCCCGCAGTGGCCCTCTGTGATGGGCGAGATGCTGTCTGCCCGCGCGGTGGCGCGCAATGAAACCGGCGACGGCAGCGGCCATGACATGCACATGTGGCACAGCGAAGTGCGCTACCGCTACGTGGTGCAGGGCCAAAGCTACACCGGCAACCGCCTTCGGGCCTTTGGCTACAACCACAGCAGCGAGGCCGAGTCACTCAAAGAACTGGCCGACTTTCCGGTGGGCCAGCCCGTGCGCGTGTACTACGACCCGGCCAAACCCTCCGTCAGCGTGCTGATCCCTGGCTGATCATTCCTGAGCGCACCGTCACCCGTGGCTTCCAGCAACTTTTCCCTGGCGTACATGCACCCCGGCTGGTTCACGCCGGTGATGGGGGGCATCGGTCTGGCCCTGGCCTGGTGGCGCGCCGCGCCCACGATGGGCATGCCGGCGTGGTGGATCGGGGTCGTGGTGGGGCTGCTGGCCACGCTGGTGTTTGTCACTGTGGCGGCGATCAGCCTGTGGCGCGTCTTGAAACACCCGGCACAGTGGCGGGCCGATCTGGCCCACCCTGTTCGGCATGCGTTTGTGGCGGCCATCCCGGTGTCGATGATTTTGGTGTCCACCTGGCTGCAAGCCCTGGCGGCATTGCTGGGCCGAGGTGCACTGACGGTGGATGGGCAAACCGTTGTGTTGTCTGCCCACTGGGCCTCATCGCTGACCCGGCTGGCCGACGGGCTGTGGATGCTCGGGGCCGTGACACAGCTGGCCGTGTCGGCCTGGGTGCTGCATCGGTGGTGGCGACAGGGCATGCCACTGGCCGGCGTGACACCCGTGCACCTGATTCCCGTGGTGGGGCATGTGCTGACGCCGCTGGCCGGCATCCGCCTGGGCCATCACGACTGGGCCCTGGCGCAGTTCGCCCTGGGCACGGTGCTCTGGATGATGTGGGCCACCCTGCTGTGGCAACGTCGGCGACGGGGGCCGCCCTTGCCGGCACCACTGGCGCCGGCACGCTTCATTCAGGTGGCGCCACTGGCCGTGATCGGTCTGTCGATGGCCGAGTTGGGCTGGGGCAGTGTGGGGCCCTGGGTGGCCTGGCTGATGGCCACGGTGCTGGTGCTGTGGCTGACCATGCAGCTTCTGCCGCAGCTCAAGACCATGCCTTTTGGCCTGTCACACTGGGCACTGAGCTTTCCGCTGGCGGCCTGGGCCTCACTGAGCTGGATGTTGGGCCATGAACTGTCAAGCCGCACCGGGGTGGCCGGCGCAGCACTGCTGCCCACGGCCTTGCTGGCGGGCGTCACCCTGGTCCTGGCGGGGCTGTCGTCAGCGACCATCAAGGGCCTGCGCCGCCAAGAACTGTTGACACCAGAGCCGGGCCCAACACCACAGGCCCCGACATCGTCCAAGTCGTAGGACAATGGCCTCAGGGCACCTTCAATTGAGCCCGACGCCGCTGGCCCAGGCGTCGGACCGCATTTTCGATGACGCCATGGCATTCGACAACGACAAACACCGCACCGACATCCTGAACCGCCTCAAACGTGCTGAAGGGCAGTTACGGGGCATTCAGCGCATGATCGAAGAAGGTGAAGGTTGCCTGCCCATTGCCACCCAGATGGCGGCCGTGCGCAAGGCCCTGGACAGCACCTATGTGCGCATGACGATGTGTTACGTGGAGCAACACCTTCATGAACAACTCAGTCGGGGTGAGCCCGACGGGGCCGAGCCGGCCCTTGCCCAGATGATGCAGGAAATCGAAACCCTGCTGGGCAAGATACGCTGAAGCACCGCACGCGGGTGGTGGGCTCAACGGGTCTTGCAGGTAGACAGGCCAAACGGCAGGTAAGCCGGACACCAGCCGCTCAGCCCCGTGGCCAGGGGCACGATGCCGATCCAGCCCCAGACCCCGACCGTGCCGGTGGCGGCCAGGCCGATCAGAACAACCCCGGCGGTGATGCGTGCGATGCGGTCCAGGCCGCCAACGTTCGATGTCATGTGCTTCTCCTGTGCGTGTTAACAACGCGTGTGGTGGGTCGAACCCGACCCGTTGATGAAAGTCTGTGACAGCGCCTGCCAGGCATGGTTGGCGCTCAGGAATACATGGGCTTGCATGTGCTCCCACCAAGGCGTAGCGTGCAGTCGGTCTGCCACAGGCCCCTTGATGTCGGTCAAGCACAGCGTGATGCCTTGCTGCGCCAGCCCCTGCTGCCACTCGATCAGGGCCTGCAAGGCCGTGTGGTCCACGTGATTGACCGCACTCATCAGCAGCACCAGCGTTCGTGTGCCGGGACGGCGCGCCAACATGGCCATGACGCCCTGCTCCACCCGCTGGATGTTGGTGAACTCCAGGCTCTCGTCCACCCGCACCATGAGCACGCCGGGCAGGCGCTCGACCTGATGGCGATCAACATTGCGGAAATGCTCGGTGCCGGGCACCCGGCCCACTTCGGCCACGTGGGGTTGGCTGTGTCGCCAGACCATGGCCCCCAATGACCACACCAGCCCCACCAGCAAGCCCACTTCAAAGCCCAGCAGCAGCACCCCCAGCAAGGTGCTGGCGAAGGCCCCTGCATCGGCGCGATCGTAGGCCCAGGTGGCGCGCCAGGGCGCCCAGGTCACCAGGTTGGCCACGGCCATGATGATCACGGCCGACAGCGTGGCGCGCGGCAACCAGGCCAGGGCAGGCAACACCAGCGCGATCAGCAGCACCAGCAACACGGCGGTGATCACGCCCGCCAACGGGCTGCGCGCCCCCGCAGCCTCGTTGACCACCGTGCGTGACAGCCCGCCGGAGACCGCCAAACCGCCCAACAAGCCACCGCCCAGATTGGCCAGCCCCAGGCCCAGCAACTCGCGGTCGGCGTCCACACGGTCACCGTGCTTGAGCGCAAACGTCTGCGCCACCGACATGCTGCTGACAAAGCCCACCAGGCTGACCAGCAACACCGGCAGCACCAGGTCACCGGCCATGCGCCATGTCAGCTCAGGCCCCAGCAAGGACCAGACCTCGCCGGGCCGTCCCAGGCTCAAGGGCCCGACCACCTGCACTTGAGGACCGTTGGTGCTGGCCCACCACCACGCCAGCGCGCCCGACAAGGTCAGCACCAACAAGGGCCAGAGTCGGCCCAGCAGCCAAGAAGCCCGCAGCCCTGGCCCGCCCTGCCGCACACGCCCAAGCCAGCGAGGCCCCACCCACAAGGCCAGCAGCGAGGTCATGCCCACCATCGCGTCCACACCGGGCATGACGTCGGCGGCGGTGCCCCAACGGCTGGCCACCGTCTGCCACATGTCCGGCAAGGTGTGACCCAAGCCACGCGTGCCCAGCAGCGGCCCCAGTTGCCCCGCCAGGATCAACAGGGCGGACGCCACCGTGAAGCCCTGCACCACAGGCCGGCTCATCAGTTGCGACAAGAAACCCATGCGCAACACGCCCATGACCAGCATCAGCGCGCCGCTGGCCACCGCCAGCAAGGCCGACAGCAACACGTACAGCGGCGAGCCCGCCAAGGCCAGCGGTGACAGCGCGTGCGCCACCATCAAGGACGTGACCGCCGCAGGCCCGACCGACAGCGTCCTGCTGTCACCAAACACGGCGTAGGCCAGCAGGGGCAGGATGCTGGCCAACAAGCCCGCATGGGGCGGCAGGCCTGCCAACATGGCATAGGCCAGGCTTTGCGGCACCAGCATCACGGCCACCACCAGACCGGCGCTCAGGTCACCGGGCAAATCGCTGCGCTGCCATCGGCGCCACCACACCGGTGGCATGGCCCAAGGAGACGGTGCCTGGTGCGGGGTCACGCGCGGTGCTCCGTCGCACCACACACGCGGCTGTGCAGCACCGCCATCACCGCCGCCGCATCGGCGCTGGCCAGACGGTAGAACACATGTTTGCCTTCGCGGCGCGTGCCCACCAGCCCCTCTTGCCGCAACACCCCCAGTTGCTGCGACAAGGTGGGCTGACGGATGCCCAGGTCGCGCTCAAGCTCGCTGACGCAAAACTCGCCCTGGGCCAAGCGGCACATCAGCACCAGCCTGTCCACATGGGCCATCACCTTCAACAAAGCACACGCCTGCGCCGCCGAGGCCTGCAATTCCAACAGGTTGACCGGCGCCGGCGGACGCCCGCAAGGCTCGCCGTGCGCTGGCGCGGCGCCCGCAGCGGCCTGCTCAGGTGTGGGCATTGACAGTTTCATACCAAACATTATATCTATAGATATACTATTATTCAATCAACTGATGACACGCCGTGAGTTGTCCCGGAGCCCCCCATGAACACCCCTTCCTCGCATACGCCTGCGCAGCACCCGCTGGTGCACAGCCTCTTTGACCCCGACACCAGCACCTTCACCCACATCGTGCACGACCGTCCTGGCGGACACGCCGCGATCGTCGACCCTGTGCTGGATTACGACGCCGCTTCAGGGCGAACCAGCACCCGCAGCGCGGATCAAGTGGTGTCGTTCGTGCGGGATCAGGGGCTGACGGTGCAATGGATTCTGGAAACCCATGCCCACGCGGATCACCTGTCGGCCGCGCCCTACCTGAAGCAAACGCTGGGAGGACGCGTGGCCATTGGCGCGGCCATCCAGCGGGTGCAACGCACATTCAAGGCCCTGTTTCACCTGGAGCCCGACTTCGCCACGAACGGCACACAGTTTGATCACCTGTTCGCCGACGGCGACACCTTCCAGATCGGAGACCTGACGGCGCAAGCCTGGCATGTGCCCGGCCACACCCCGGCAGACATGGCCTATGTGGTGGGCTCGGCCGTGTTCGTGGGCGACACGATCTTTCCGCCGGATGTGGGCACGGCCCGTTGTGACTTTCCCGGTGGCGACGCGCACCAGCTCTACCAGTCGGTTCGGCGCTTGTTGGCCTTGCCTGACAACACGCGCCTGTACCTGTGCCATGACTACCCCCCGGCCCACCGCGTCACGCCCCAGTCGGTCACGACGGTGGGCGAACAACGTGCACACAACATCCATGTCCGCCATGGCATCAGCGAGACCGAATTCGTGCAGATGCGGCAGTCCCGGGATGCCACGCTGGGCATGCCCCGACTGATCCTGCCTTCGGTGCAGGTGAACATCCGCGCGGGCCAGTTGCCGCCGCCCGAAGACAACGGCACCCGCTACCTGAAGATCCCGCTCAATGCCTTGTGATCCTTCGTCTGATCAAGGCGCCGTCGTGGGCCAGCCTTGGGCCTTCCAGCCGCTCATGCCGCCCACCACATAGCGCACGTGCTCGTAGCCTGGCTGCGACTGCAACCGCCGCCACGCCGCACGCGAGCGATTCTGGGTGGCACAGATCAGGTACACGGGTTTGGCAGGATCGGTCGGGATCTCGTGCCAGCGCTCGCGCCACTGGCTGGTGGGCAGCAAGCGCACGCCAGCGGCAATGCCGGCGGCATGCTCATGGGGCTCACGAATGTCGATGAGTACGGCCTGCCCGCGCTCATGGGCCTGGCGGGCCTGCGCCAAGGTGACGCTTTCACCGGGCGTCGATGTCGCGTGGGCCTGCCGTGCCCATTGCATCGCCACCATGGCGCCCCCCAGCAACAGGGCCAGCCCACCCGCCAGGCGACGGCGACGCGATGGGTCTGGCACGGCTTGCACGGACGGGTTGGTGAACCTTGGACCTTCAGACATGGGCACTCCTCAGCATGGGGCACAACACGGGCGACAGTCTGGCATACGATAAGGGGTATGCAAGTTGCCGCCAAGCGGTGTCCCTGAGTGACTGAGGGACAATCTGCCCATGCCTCATCACATCGACACGGCCCCCTACCCCACGCGGCAGGCACCCCGGCATCCCTTTCCGGTGCAGGCCTTGCCACCCAGCGACGAGTCGCGCGAGGTGTTGCACAACGAGGTGCACGCACGCCCGCCAGCCCGCATCCGTCTGCCCGCGCTGGTGGTTTATGTGGCGGTGCTCAACGAAGGCGTCACCCGAGAACAGGAATGCGCGCACCTGCGGGCCCTGTCGGGCCAGGACGACCTGCCGGTGCAGGCCCTGGCCGGCAATTTTTTGCGGCTGCGGTTTGACAACTACACCTTGAAGTGGGAGCGGCACACCGAGTTCTCTCGGTACTCTCTGGTGCAGAAACTGCCCGATGACGCGCTGAACGGCGGCGATGAAGCCGCCTTGCTGCAATCGCTGGTGATCCCGCCTTCGTGGTGGGCGGCCATCCCGGGCAAAACGGTGACGGCCATCATGATGGCCATGGTGCATGGCGATGTGGATGACCCCACCGCCATGCGGCGCACCGCCGAGCCCTGGCTGGACAGCCGCGAGCCCCTGGCGTCGCTGCTGGGGGTGCGCCGCTCATGTGCCATGAGCAACTTCCGCCTGCGTGACAGCGGGTTTGAGCGCCTGCTGGTGATCTCGCCGCCCAACACCTCGGAGTTGCGGGCGGGGCGGCTGTCGCAACGCCTGCTGGAAGTGGAAACCTACCGGCTGATGGCCCTGCGCGGTCTGCCCGTGGCCAAGGAACTGGCCCCGATGCTGAGCGAGGCCGAAAGCCAGCTGGCCGACATCACCGCGCGCATGGAGCAAGCCGACACCTCTGATCAAGCCCTGCTGGACACGCTGATCGCGCTGGCTGCACGCATTGAGCGGGCCACCGCCAGCCACATGTACCGATTCTCGGCCACCCTGGCTTACCACCGGCTGGTTGAACAGCGCATCGAAGAGATGCGGGAGGCGCCCATCCCGGGCACGCAGATGCTGGGCGAGTTTTTGCAGCGCCGGCTGGCCCCGGCCATCAACACGGTACAGGCCACGGCGCAGCGGCTCAACGCCCTGTCACAGCGCATCGAGCGCACCAGCGCCTTGCTGCGCACCAGGGTGGACATCGCGGCCGAAGCACAAAACCAGCAACTGCTGGAAAAGCTCACCAAAGGGCAAGAGCTGCAACTGCGCCTTCAAAGCACGGTGGAGGGCCTGTCCATCGCGGCCATCTCTTATTACGTGATCAGCCTGATCCTGTACGCCGGCAAGGCCGCCAAGGCCGCAGGCATCGGTGTGCACCCCGAGATGTTGGCCGGCGCACTGACACCGGTGGTGGTGCTGACCATCTGGTGGGCCACCCGGCAAATCCGCAAACGCCTGCACGATTGATCACGGTGTGATCAGGGTGCCGCGGTCTGCGGCTTGGCACGTCCGTTCCACCGGAACTGCCAGATCAGGTCCAGTGCGTTGTCATCGCCCGCCTGAGCGCGCAAGGTGAAGCGCTGCGCCGCCCGGTAAATCAGTTGCCAGTTGCCGGTGGTGGCGTTGAGGTTGCGCTCGTAACCCAGGTACCAGCGCTCCGAGAGCTGTTTGCCAAGGTTGACCACCGTTTCACGCACGGTGCCGTCGGTCTGGCGCACCGACAACTCATCCAGGCCCAGGCGCTGCACTAGGGACTCGCTGGGGCCGCCGCTTTCACCCGACAACAAGGCCACCGCCGCGGTCTGCAACAGACCGATGTCGGCGCCGTCCAGGCCGGAGGGCGCGCGCCCCAGCAGCAGCCACGACAGCTTCTCGGTCTCTGACATCGAGGGCTCCGAGTACAGCCGGATGCGCGGGTCCTGGGCTGTGCCCGTGATCGTGACCCCGACCTTGACATCGTCAGCCCGTGCCGCCGGCGACTGGGCGCGCATGGCCCGCAAGTCCAGACGAGGGTTCTCGATCGGGCCGGTGAAGGTGATGCCGCCTCGGTCAATGACCAGGCGCTGCCCATAGGCCGCGTAGACACCGTCTTTGACCGTCACGGTGCCGGTGAGGCTGGGGCGGTTGTTGGGGGTGGTGAGCTGCAAAGCGCCTTGCAGGGTGGCCTCCAGGCCGCGACCGCGGATGCGCAGCCGCTGCCCCAGGTCGATGCCGATCTGGATGTCGGAGCGGCGTTCGGTGGCGCCATCGCCCGAGGCCTCTGCGGTGTCGTCAGACTCGCCCGGCCGGTTGACCACCCGGACGTCGTCACCGATCGTGGGCGCATCAGAACGGCTGATGTCAAACAGACCCTCGTCCACCTTGAGCTGACCCGTGGCCGTCACATCGTCGCCCTGCAACCGAGCTTGCACGCCACCGGACAGGCGCAGGCGCCGGTCGATGCGTTGCAAGGCGGTGAAGCGCTGCAACTGCGCGTCGAGCGTGGCCTGGGGTTGTTCCCCCAGTTCGGCCAGACCCGACAGCCGCAACTGCCCACCCTGCCCGTCAGCGAACATGAGCTCATCCAGACGCACCTGACTGCCATCCAGCACCATGGACAGACGGCCATCACTGAGCGAGACGCCCGTGAGCAACTGGCTGGCCGACAGTTCTTCGCCACGAACGCCGCCGGTCAGCCTGGGCTCGGCCAGGCTGCCGCCGAGGGCCGCCCAGGCCTGAAGCTTGCCGCCCAGGCGCCAGCCAGCCGGCAGCCAGTTGCCCCAGGGTCGCAATGAAGGGGCGTTGAACGCCAGCTCACCCGACAGGGGGCTGTGCACATCGGGCAAACGGTGCGCAGGCCGCGCCGTGAGCTGCTGACGGGCCTGCACATCGCCCAGGACGCGGCCATTGAAGCGCTGGGTCAGCGTCCACACGCCCTGTCGGGCAGACAACTCGATGCGGGCATCCCGAATGCCCAGCCGCTGTGCCTGACCACCCTGGATGGCTTGCTCAATGATCTGAAGGTCACCCTCGCGACGTTGCAGGTGGGCCTGCACCTGCCAGGGCTGCTCTGGCGTGTGGACGATGGACACGCCGCCTTCCAGCTCCAGATCGCCTGCCCAGCCCACCTGCGGCTGGAGCTGCTGCAACCAGGGCGCCACGCGCCAAGGCATCAACTGGGCTTGCAGGGTCAGGGCATCGACGGGCACCCCATCGGCGGCCTGCAGTGCGCCACGAGGCCGCTGCCAGCGCGCCTGTTGCACACGCCAGGTCAGCCCCGCCGTGTTCAAGTCGGAGGCCGACACCTCGATGCGGTCATGCTGGGCCGTGCGTTGCCAACGCCAGGGCAGGTCGTCAACCACCAACCATGACCGTTGCTGAGTCTCGGCGGATCGACCTGCGCGACGAGCCATCCAGCTTTCCAGCACACGCACCTGCTGCAGTGCACCGCGCCAGGCGGGCTGCGCGCTGGCCAGCCCCTCAAAGCCACCTTGCACTCCCCCGGACAGGCTCCAGGTGCGCTCGGACGGCAGCTCAGCCCTCACCTGCCAGCGAGCGCGGTGCTGCCCCACCTCGCCTTGTGCAGACACGTCCAGCTCTGGCACCTTCAGGTCGCCCAGCCCCGCGCGCTGAAGGCTCAGACCACGGGCCTGCACCTGCACTTCGACCGGTGAGGTGGCCTCATGGCCTTGCCAATCCCACCGGGCTTCGGCCTGCGGCACGCTGACGGTGGTGGCCTGCGGGTCGCGCCACAGCAGCGCCTGCACCGACGCTTGCCCGGACGTGACCCACTGCGGCCACTGCCCGCTCAATGCGATGTTGCCCTGGGTACGACCGCTCAACTGCTCGGCCCCCGCCAGCACGGCCCAAGGCTGCAAGGCCTCCAGCGCATCCATCTGCCATTTCGCCTTGAGTGTCCATCGCGTGCCCAGGGTCGCCGCGCCCTGCGCGTTGGTGACCAAAGGCACGCGGCCCTCCACGTCCAGCCGGTTGCCGCCCAGATCGGCCTGTGCGCTCAGGCTCATCACCGAGGACGCGTCAGAACGCCAGTCCACCGTGGCTTGCAGCGGCACGTCGGCCAGCAGGCTGCGCTCCATGCGCAAGCTGGCCTGGCCGCGCCATTGGGCGTCCAGATCGAACGACGCGTTCCCCGTCAGCGCGTGCCGCCCCCGGGCCGCCATCGGCCAGGGCAGCCAGACGGAAGGGTCCAGCGCCTGAAGCACCACCTGCCCTGAGGCTTTCCAGGGCTGCCCCTCGGCCAGGGTCACGCGGACGTCTCGAAACTCGCCCGAGCCTTGCCCGGTGCGGGTGCTCAGGCGAGTCACCTCCAGCAACTGACCTGCGGCCGTGACCGCATACGACGCCTCCAGCGACAGCGACACCGGTCGGGCCGCCGCACCGCGCCCATGCACCCCTTGAACCTCGCCTCGCACGGCCAGCCCCTCGGGCTTGGTCAGCCGCGGGCGCAAGGCCAGACGGGCCTGGCTGCGCACATCCGGCGCCGAGGTGTGCACACCACGTGGGTTGAAGCCATCCCAGCTCAGCACCAGACCGTCGGCATCCTGGGGACGCCCTTGCAGGCGGATGACGCCTGGCGGCTCGCCGGATCGCTCAGACGATGGACGCCAGCCGGGCACCGTCAGCTCCAGGTCCACCGCGGTGTCCAGCACCCAGGTGCGCCAAGGCACCTGGCCCGGCCGTTGTTGCCACGACACCTCGCCCGAGAGGGCCTGCAGGGGCAGGCGTTGCGCATCCCAGGCGCCCGCTGGCGCGTTGCGCAAGGCCAGGGTCAGGGTGCCCGGGCCCTGGGCATCGGCCTGCAATGACACGCGCCCAGACAGTCTGGCCAGCGGCCAGCCGGCCGCATCGCGTCGGGCTGCTGCGGCCAATCCTGCCGGGTTGACCGCGTCCAGCTCGGCCTGTGCCGACACCAGCGGCCAGGGTGCAAACGGCAAGAGCTGTGCACGCGCATTCAGCGTGGACGGCGACTGCTCACCTTCCACGGCCCAGCGGGCCGTGGCCTGCGCCTGCAAATCGGCCAGCGGGCCTGTGATGTTCAACGCCAGCCCGGGCTGCCCCGGCGTGGGAATCACCTGGCTGACGTTGAGCTTGAGCGCCACCGGCAGGGGCGATGCCGCCCCCACCGTGGCCTGCCCTTGCAGCCGCCAACCCTGCACATCCAGTCGGTCCAGAACCAGGCGATGCGTGACCCCGGCGGGCTCAGGGGTGCCCGAGGCGCCAGAAGACCCACTCGGCACCATCGCCTGCAGGCTCAGACGCACATCACGCAAAGGCTCTGGCCCCCACAGGGTGCTGTGCGCCTCGACCACAGACAGCGCCCCCAGCCGCACCGACACCGGCAAGGCCAGGGTGGTCGGGGCCTGCAATGGCGCACTCGCTGGTGCAGCAGGGTCTGGCACCCAATCCAGGGTCAGGCGCTGCACCGCCAGGCGGTCGGCTTCGACCGCGACGCCCCACGGGGCCGTCTCGTCCCAGGCCAGGCGCAAGCCCTGCCAAACCAACTGCTCCAGCACCACTTGCCCGCCGCGCGGCAACTGCACGGTGACCCGCGCGGCCTTGAAGTCGCCCCACAAGGCGCCCTCAGGCAGCGACACCTCCACCCCGGGCAGGCGCTTGAGCAACTGCGCCGAGGCCCAGGGTTGCCGCAGCCCGACCCAGGCCGCCGCCACCAGCATCACGACCAACAACAAAGGCAGCAGGCCGGCGGTGGTCACCCACCAGCGGGTCTTGGGGGCCGCAGGCGCCGTCACAGGCTGATCCCCACGCTGAAGTGCAGCCGCCAGGACGCCACCCGATTGCCATAGGCCACATCCAGCCGCAAGGGCCCCACCGGGCTGCGCCAGCGCACGCCCAGGCCGTAGCCCGTGTTGGCACTCAGGTCCTGAAACCGATCAGCGGCGTCGCCGACATCGGCAAACAAGGCCCCCCAGACCGCCGGCGGCAATCCTGGCAGGGGATGCGCCACCTCGACACTGGCGGTGTACAAGGTGCGCCCCCCGATCACCACCCCATTGCGCGTGATGCCCAGCGACCGGTAGGCGTAACCACGCACCGACTCGTCGCCACCGGCCCTGAACAACAGCGTGTCGGGCACGCTCACATCGTCGGCCGCCAGCACGTCACCCAGTTCACCGCGCGCGGTCAGGTGCCACTGCCCTCCCAGGGGCAGGTAGGCGTTCACCCGGCCATACAGTCGGCCAAACCACCCCACCTGATTCAGCGCAGAAAAGGTGCGCCCACCCGACGCCTGCGCCAGCACGGTGTAGCCCTTCAAGGGCAGCACCTGGTTGTCAACCTCGCGCAAGATCCACTGCGTGGTCAGGCTCAATGCACTGGCGTCCGACAGCAAGACATCGCCCTGATCACGCACCGCCGTGCTTTGCCACTCGACGTAGTTCGTGCGCTCCAGCCGTTCACCCTCATGCAGGCGGCCCACCCGCACACGACGGCTGAGGGTTTCGGAGTCGAACGAATCGATCGTGCGCGACCACTCGGCCGAGGCGAGGCCACGCCGGCGGCCCGGCCAGGGGTGGGAGGTCAGGTCCAGCTGCAGCAGCGATTCCTTGGTGCCCCACTGCACCTTGCTGCGAGACAGCCAGTTGCTGCGAAACGGGTTGCGGTGCAGATGTTCCAGCGTGATGCGAGGCCCCGTGTCGCTGCTGACACCGACCCCGGTGGTGGCCGTCTGCAAGGGCAACTCGCGCAAGCTGATGCGCACGGGCGCCTGGCCCGGCTGGGCCGGATCCGGATCGGCCGACACGAACACGTTTTCAAACAGGTTGAGCTTCTGGAGTCGCTCTTGCCAATCCAGCAGCATCGACTCCTGGTAGCGTGCGCCCGGCTCGAAGGGCGCCACGTTCAGCACCGACGACAGGGGGTGGTAAGCCAGCCCGGTCACCTGCACATCGCCAAAATGAAACAGCGGGCCGGAATCGGCCACCAGGAACAGCCGCGCCTGGTGGGTGCTGGCATCGACGGTGGCCGAGGTACCGCTCCAGCTGGCCAGCGGAAACCCCTGGGCACGCATCTGCGCCAAGGCCGCGTTTTTGGACGATGACCAGGCGCCCTGGGTGAACAGCTCACCATCTTGCAGGCCCCATCCCGCACGCAGGCGCTCCTGCAAGGCCTGCGCCTGCGGGTCCTCGTCCTGTAGCAGCTGATCCAGATCGCCTTCAAACAGGAACCGGGTGTCACGGATGCGGGATCGGGGCCCGGGCTCGACCCTGATCGACACCCGCTGAGGTGCCTCGCTGGCCTGGTTGGCAGGCTCCTGAACGGCCACATCCACGCGCGCAGCAAAGTAGCCTTCGGCTTCCAGCAAGGCGCGCGCCTGATCCGGCACGGCAGCCACCAGGCGCCTGAGCTCGGAGCGGGTCACCCGCACGGGCTCACCATCGACGGTCTCGTTCTGAAAACGAGCCACGTCCAGGTACGACCTCAGCAGGCGGGCCAGTTCGTCCGGCGCCTGGATGTCGAGCGTCCAGCGCGCCGGCACACGCCAGCGGGGAGCGGGCTGCTCCGCCGGGGACACGCTGGGCTCAACGGTCTGCGCCATGCAGACCCCCGACCACCAGCCCAACCCAGCGACAACACCCCCATGGGCCAGGGCGGCCAAGCCCCTGACCAACCGCTGCCGCACTCCCAGGCCCAGGCTCATGAACTCGTCACTTGGTCAGCAAACGCATGGCCGCTTCCAGCCCCTGCAAACTCATGGGATACATGCGCCCACCCACCAGCCGGTGAATGATGTCGATGCTTTGGCGATACGGCCACACCCCGGGCGGCTCGGGGTTGATCCACGCATGGCTGGGAAAGGCATGCGTCAGGCGCTGGATCCATTCGGCGCCAGGCTCGTCGTTGTTGTACTCGACGCTGCCGCTGGGCTCCAGGATCTCGTAGGGGCTCATCGTGGCGTCGCCCACGAAGATCAGCTTGTAGTCCTTGTTGTACTTGCGGATGATGTCCCAGGTGGGAATCTTCTCGGTGTAGCGCCGATGGTTGTTGCGCCACATGAAGTCATAAACGCAGTTGTGGAAGTAATAAAACTCCAGGTGCTTGAACTCGGACTTGGCCGCCGAGAACAACTCTTCCACGCGATGGATGTGGTCGTCCATGGTGCCGCCCACGTCCATCAGCAGCAGCACCTTCACGGCATTGTGGCGCTCCGGCACCATCTTGATGTCCAGCATGCCGGCGTTGGCCGCCGTGGCGTGGATGGTGTGGTCCAGGTCCAGCTCTTCGGCCGCCCCCGTGCGCGCAAACTTGCGCAGGCGGCGCAACGCCACCTTGATGTTGCGCGTGCCCAGTTCGATGCTGTCGTCGTAGTCGGCAAACTCGCGCTTGTCCCACACCTTGACCGCTTTGCGATGGCGTGAGCGCTCCTGGCCAATGCGGTACCCCTCCGGGTTGTAGCCATTGGCGCCGAACGGCGAGGTGCCGCCCGTGCCGATCCACTTGTTGCCGCCTTCGTGCCGTTCTTTTTGCTCTTCCATGAGCTGCTTGAAGCGGTCCATGAGCTTGTCCCAACCCATGGCTTCGATCTGGGCCTTTTCTTCGGGGCTCAGCTCTTTTTCAAGGTGTTTGCGCAGCCACTCCAAGGGAATACCCTTGGTCAGATCGACGGCTTCGCTGACCCCCTTGAAGTAAGCTGAAAAGGCGCGATCAAACTTGTCAAAATGTGTTTCATTCTTGACCAGCGTGAGTTTGGCCAGATGGTAGAAGTCGTCCACCGAGGGCTCGATGACCCCCTCCCGCATCGCTTCGAGCAGGGTGAGGTATTCGGGAATCGTCACCGGCAGCCGGGCCGATCGCAGCGCAAAGAAGAAATCAATGAGCATGGGTGTCTCGCCTTGTTGCCCCTATTGTGGCCCTGGAATGGGCCTGACGTGCGCGTCGGGTCATTGCCCCACGTGCACAGCCTTTGAGTGATGGCTTCTCACCACCAACTGATCGCATTCATCCTCCTGACCCACACCCTCACCACCCTGACCTGGCTGATCGGGGGTGGGGTGATGGGTCTGTCACGGCGCGCGGCGCGCCACTGGATGGGCGCCAGCCTGGCCAACGGCATGGCGCTGTTGCTGCTGGTCCAGAATCAACATGACGCCAACGTGGGTCGCAACCTGCTGTCGGCCACCCTGGCAGCCTGGGGCGCCTTTGGTTTCCGCCGTGGTCTGCAGGCCTTTTTGCGCCTGCCCACCCGCGATGCACTGCAGGCCGCCAGCCTGGGCATGCTCACCCTGTTCACGCTGGGCCTGTGCTGGCCCATGGCCTGGGATACCGCGGGGTCGCTGACCGCGGTGGCCATCTCGGCGGCCGTCTTGCTGATCAGCGCACATCAGACCCACCCGGCATTGAGCGCCGAGTTCGATGCCTCGACGGCCTGGGTCTCCACCACCGTGCATGTGCTGGCCGTGTTGATGTTCGTGGCCATCGCGCTGGTGTCCCAGGGATGGACGCCTGACGCATGGCACGCGGTCATGAACCCGGATGTCATGCGCTTCTGGGTGGTCTTCACGAGCGTGGGGCTGTCGATCGCCGGCAGCTTTGTGCTGGGCTACGTGGTGGTCATGCGCCTGGTACGCCGACTGGAGTACCTGTCTCAGCACGACGCATTGACCGGATTGCTCAACCGCCGCGCCATTGAAACCCTCATGGACAAAGAGGCGCAACACCTGCACCGATTTGGCGACCCATTCGCCCTGGTGCTGATCGACGTGGACCACTTCAAGCGGGTCAACGACCGGCTGGGCCATGCCGCTGGCGACCTGGTGCTCAGCGCCGTGGCATCGGTGCTGCAAAGCCAGGCGCGAGAGGTGGACCATGTGGCGCGTTTTGGCGGCGAGGAGTTTTGTGTGCTCTTGCCCCGCACCGACGGCGAAGGCGCCCGGCTGGCGGCCGAGCGCTTCAGGGAAGCCGTGCTGGCCACGGTGGTGCCCTGGTCGGACGAATCGGTGAGCGTGACGGTGAGCGTGGGCGTGGCGGCCACCAACGACCCGAACGAAGCCCTGCACCACGTCTTGCGACGCGCCGACGAGGCGCTGTACCGCGCCAAGGCCCAAGGCCGCAACCGCGTCGTGACCGCCCAGCGTCGACTGGTGGCCTGACGACACCACCAATCCGCGCGGCTGCGCTCAGCGGTTGTTGCGGGCCATGAACACCAGCTTCTCGAACAGGCTCAGGTCCTGCTCATTCTTGAGCAGCGCCCCGACCAGCGGCGGCACAGCGGCCTTTTGATCCTGGCTCTGGAGCACCTCGGGCGGGATGTCTTCGGCCACCAGCAGCTTGAGCCAGTCAATCAGCTCGGACGTGCTGGGCTTTTTCTTCAGGCCCGGCAGGTTGCGCACCTCGTAGAACTGACGCAGGGCCGCCGACAGCAGATCACGTTTGATGTGGGGGAAGTGCACTTCCACGATCTTTTCCATCGTGGTCGCGTCCGGGAAGCGGATGTAGTGAAAGAAACAGCGGCGCAAGAAAGCGTCGGGCAGGTCTTTTTCGTTGTTGGACGTGATGATCACCAGCGGACGGTGCACGGCCTTGATGGTCTGCCGTGTCTCGTACACATAGAACTCCATGCGATCGATTTCGCGCAGCAGGTCGTTCGGAAACTCGATGTCGGCCTTGTCGATCTCATCGATCAGCAAGGCCACCGGCTGGTCGGCCTCGAACGCTTGCCACAACACCCCTTTGACGATGTAGTTGTGGATGTCCTTGACCTTTTCTTCGCCCAGTTGGCTGTCGCGCAGGCGGCTGACCGCGTCGTATTCATAGAGCCCCTGTTGCGCTTTTGTGGTCGATTTGATGTGCCATTGCAACAGCGGCATGCCCAGCGCGGCCGAGACTTCTTCGGCCAGCATCGTCTTGCCGGTGCCGGGTTCGCCCTTGACCAGCAGGGGGCGCTGCAGTTTCAGCGCGGCATTGACGGCCAGTTTCAGGTCGTCAGTGGCCACGTATTGGTCGGTGCCTTGGAATTTCATGCGCTGTCTCAACCGGGTTGTTACTGTGTTCGAGTATAGGCCGACAGCCAATAATGGTTTGACCTGCGGGCCTTTATGGCAACCCTCAACCCTCATGAACACCTCACGCATGAACGCCTTGCCCCGACTGCCCCGCTTGCTGCTCGCCGTTGCGGCGGCCGGCTTCACCTCGGTATCGACCCCCACCCTGGCGCAGGACGCCCCTGTGGGCCAGGCGTCTGCGGGCGCCCAAAAAGCCGCCATGTGCATCGGTTGCCATGGCATCGTGGGCTACCAATCCAGCTTCCCCGAGGTCTACAAAGTGCCCATGATCTCGGGCCAGGGCGCAGCCTATGTCAGCGCGGCCCTGCAGGCTTACCGCAAGGGCGACCGCCAACACCCCACGATGCGCGGTGTGGCGGTCTCGCTGAGCGACCAGGACATCGCCGACCTGGCGGCGTTCTATGCCAGCCATGGCGAGGGCGCGCCCGCCGTGCCGGCCGCGCCGCCGGCGGCGCCCCCTGAGGTGCAAGCGCTGCTGGACCGTGGGGCCTGCATGTCGTGCCACGGCGCCAACTTCAACAGCCCGATCGACCCCTCCTACCCCAAGATCGCGGGCCAGCACAGCGACTACCTGTACGCCGCGCTGCGCGCCTACCAGGTGGAAGGCAAGCCCTACCAGGGCCGCTCCAACGCCATCATGCGGGGGCAGGTCAAGGCCTTCACCCAGGCCGAACTCAAGCAGATGGCACGTTACATCGGCAGCCTGCCGGGCGATCTGCGGGTGGTACCGCAAAGCCGCTTCCGCTGATATCCGGGCGGTGGCACGGCCTGAATGAACAAAGCCCGCCATCGGCGGGCTTTGTGTTTGGGGTGCCGGGCCAGCCGGTGATGGTCTGGCCTGCGGCAGTATCAGCGTTCAGCTGGCATCCACGATCAGCTTGTTCTGGTCCAGCAGTTTGGCAATGACCTCGACGTCGCCCGCACCCGCGGTCAAACCGAGGTCTGCGCGCAGGTCCACCCCTTGCAAGACGATGCGCTGGGTTTCCGTGCCCATGCCACCGGCATCAAAATCACCCGCGTGGCTGACGTGGATCACGGTGTCGCTGCCTGCGGTCTCGAAGTGCAGGAACTTGTCGAGGTTGCCGGTGCCACCGGTGGTGTTCTCTCCTTGCAGCAGGTCGCGCAAGTCCAGCACGTCGCCACCGGCCGACGGGGCGCGACCGTCAAAGTCACGGATCACGTCGACCGCCGCAGCGCCGCCGACCCCACCCGTGCCCTGGTCGCCCAGGCTCCAGGCAAAGACGTCCGAGCCAGGGCCGCCCAGCAGCAGGTCATTGCCCGCACCGCCCGACAGGCGGTCATCGCCATCGCCGCCGTACACCAGGTCGTTGCCCGCACCCGCGGCCACGGTGTCATTGCCCTGACCAGCGTAGATCACGTCGGCCTGGGCGGTGCCCACCAGGTTGTCATCCCCTGACGTACCCGACAGCACCACGGCCTTGTCGACCTCGATGCGCAACTGCGAGCTGACCTCGTCGCCATCACGGTCACTCAGGGTGAACTCGATGGTCTCGGACTGCACACCGGTCAGGTTGGGCGAGGCCGCGTAGCTGTAGTCCCCGGTGCTCATGTCGATCGTCAGGCGACCGCCCAGGCTGGTCGTCACCGACACCTCCGTGTTGGCGTCGTCAAAAAGGTAGGTGACCCCGTCAATGACCACCTTTTCCACACGGCCAAAGCCATCGGCCCCCATCACGGACTCGACCGTGCCGGCCGCGCCCAGGTTGCCCACGGCAAACTCGGTGGCGGTGCCATTGAGCACCTGCTCCAATTGGGTGAGGTCAGACACCACCACCCCGTCCATGTTCATCCCGGCCTGGCCGTCAAACGCGACCGGGTTCAGGTAGGTTTGGCTCACGTTGGTGCCCAGACCGATCGCATAGCTCTTGATGTTGTTGGCCTGCAGGAAGCTGGTCCAGGCGGCTTCTTCGGTCAGGCCGATGCCGTCACCCAAGGCCTCTTGCGTGATGTTGCCGTCCTGTCCATTCTGGCCCGAGCTGGGGTTCTCGCGAGACAAGGTCGGGTTGCCATCCGACAGGAAGTAGGCCACGCTCTGGGCATTGCTCAGCTTTCCTGAGGTGGCGCCGTAGGCCTCCATGGCCTTGTCCAGCGCCGCGTCGTAGTTGGTCTGGCCGGTCAGTTGCACCGATTCCAGCAATTCCTTGGCCTTGTCCACGGTCACCCAGTCTTCAACATCACTCAGCGCACTGGCCGATGAGTTGAACGTGACCAGTCGCACACGGACGTTACCCACGTCATCGTAGCGGTCCAGCAACTTACCGATGGCCTCGACGGCCGCCTCCAGGCGGGTGAGGTCACCGATGCCGCTGGGCACGCGCATGCTGCTGGAGTTGTCCAGCACGATCAGCAGGTTGGTGTCCAGAGAAGCCACCTCGCGGGAGATGTCGGCCTGCGCCGGGGCATCATCTTCGACCTGGATGGTCAATGTGGTGGCGCTGGTGTTGAGCCCATCGCTGACGCTGACCGGGAAGCTGATCGGCAGCGCATCCTCGCCCTGCGCCGGGTGCTGCAGCGGCATGTTCAGCGTGAAGGTGTAAGCGCCATCAGCGCCGACCACCATGGTGGCGGCCACGGGCGCACCCGCCCCCGTGCCCACCGTACCGATCCAGCCGCCCTGCCCATCCGATGTCCAGCTGATGGGCGTGGTGGAGCCCACCACGTAGAGGGTCTCTGTGGGGGCGCCCACGGTCACGGTGACGGCATCGCCGTCGGCATCGCTGGCCTGGATCTGGCCGATCACGACGGCGCTGTTGCTGTTGTCGCTGGCGCCATCCGCATCCGGCAGCCCGCCATTCAGCCCCTCTTCGGACACAGCCTGGGGCTGGGCAAGCACGGTCGGTGCGCTGTCGTTGTCACGGATCTCGGCCTCGTTCGTGGCGCTGGGATTGACCGTGTTGCCCGCCACCACGTTGGCTGTCAGACGAACATATTCGGTGGGCTCGATGGCCTGATCGTCCACCGTGGACAGGCGCAGGTTGATCTGGGTCTGGCCCGGCGCAAACGTCAGCTCGCCCGAAGCGGGCACGTCCGTCCACACGCCAGGCGCCGACTCGTACTGCAGTTGGGTGCCGGTGTCGACACCCACGGTGGCGGGGCTTGTGCCCGCATTGCCGGCACCATCAGCCAGGGTCAGTTGCACAGTGACGGCCTCTGACGACGGTTTGTTCAGCGCGAGCACATAAGGCAGTTGACCGCCTTCGGTCACACCCGTCGAGAAGATGGACAGAACAGGCGGTGCGGCAGACACGTTGATGGTGCTGACCGCGGTGTTGCTGTCCAGGCCGGTTTCGTCAGTGACCGTGACTTCGATCTGCCGCGGCGTGGTACTGGGGTTGTCCTGCTCGGTTTCAAACGTGATGGCCTGGATGGCGGTCTGGTAATCGGCCAGGGAGGCGTTGCCCGTCAGGATGATGGTGTAAGGATCGGACGAGGGCGACAACGTGATACCCACAGGCAGATCACCCAGGGCCAACACATCGTCGGCCTGCGGATTGGTCAGGACGATGGTGGCACCCGACATCTGGGTGCTGTCGGTGTCCGTGATCAGGGAATCAATGTCTGCGATGGACACCGGCCCACCGTTGCCCAGTGCGGACGTCTGGTAGCCCGTGCCAGTGGCGGCCGAGTTGTTGGCATCCAGATCAAGGCTGGGCGGGACCGGCGGCGTGGGCTCGGGCTCGCCCTCATCCGTGCTGGCCGGCAACGCGCGCTGGTCGGCGGTGGAGCCGATCGGGAAGCCCGAAGGGCCACGCTGGGTGTCGTACTGGTAAGACAGCGGGGTCACGCCTTCTTGCACGCGGTCCACGCGCAGGCCGGGCAAGAGGCCACCGCTGGCGCCACCCGTCAAACCGGCGGCTGGGGCCTCTTCATCGGTTTCGATGGCCGTGATCGCCTGGTCGACCGGGTCTGCGGGCGCAGCCACGACCGGCTTGGCATCGGGATCAGGCGAGATCTGCACCCAACTGTTGTCATCGGTGACGACATGTTGACCACCCTTGACCTTGTCGCCCACATTGAGGGGCTGCAGGGTGCCATCAGGCAGGCGAATGAAGGCGGTGCCGCGAATAGCGACAACGGTACCGGCGGACATGGCAAGGATGGGCATGGCGTCTGACTCTCGGTGAACGCTGAGATGCCCACAGTGTAGGCAGATTCACCCCCGCATGGCCCATGCCGGCACCCCCAGATGGATGGTTAACCCCCCAAGAAGCCGCAATTCCGTGACAAGCATCACACAGTGATGCACTGCAGCATCAGCTAGCCGCCAGCCGTTGAATGCGCTCCAGGTAGGCCAGGGCGTCGGGCGGCTGCCCTGAGCGCTGGCTTTCCCAAAGGGTTTCGCCCAGCGCGTCCATCACCCCGTGATGGGCCTCGTGCAGTGAGTTGCGCTTGTGCGCCAGTCGCTCCACGGCCGCGCGGATGCCCCGGGGCTGGTCGATGCTCACCTGCTCGGATATCGACAGGTGCATGGACAAATGAAGGAAGGGATTGGTGCGCCCCTCCTCCACCGTGAATTGGGCCGCCACGGCAGCTTCGGCGTCGGCCAGATCGTCGTGGTACTCGGGGTGCTGGCTGATCCAGTCGGCCGCCAGTGCCTCCATGGGCGCCAGGGGCTGTGCCGCCTGGTGCTTGGCCCAGGCCTCGCAGAAAAAGCGGCGCACGGTTTCCTGGTTGGGTGCAAACATGGTGGCGCTGCCTCAAGCCAGGCTCAAACGCCCAGCAGTTCAACTTCAAACATCAGGGTGGCGTTGGGGGGGATCACGCCACCCGCGCCACGGGCGCCGTAGCCCAGCTGGGGCGGGATGACCAGGATGCGGGTGCCGCCCACCTTCATGCCCTGCACACCCTCGTCCCAGCCGCGGATGACGTGGCCGGCGCCCAGCGGGAACTCGAAGGGGTCGTTTCGGTCTTTGCTGGAATCGAACTTGGCGCCCTTGACGCCGTTGTCGTACAGCCAGCCGGTGTAATGCACGGTGACGTAAGCGCCAGCCTTGGCCAGCTCGCCGCTGCCTTCGGTGACGTCTTCGTATTGCAGACCAGAGGTGGTGGTGACCACGGGCATGGCGATTCCTTTCAGGGTAGAGGTGTCCAAAAACAAGGGCCCGAGTCTAACCTCGGGCCCTGCGGGATGCATGTCAACAGGGACTTCAGATCGACATCAATTCACGCACACCGTCGGCCTCCATGTCGGCACCGCGGCCACGGCGAATCACCTCGCCACGCTCCATCACCAGGTACTGGTCGGCCAGTTCGGCCGCAAAGTCGTAGAACTGCTCCACCAGCACCACGGCCATCTTCTGGCCATTCAAGCCCTCGTCGGCCAGCTTGCGAATGGCCCGTCCGATGTCTTTGATGATGCTGGGCTGGATGCCCTCGGTGGGCTCATCCAGGATCAGCACCTTGGGGCCGGCGCACAGCGCGCGGGCGATGGCCAGCTGCTGCTGCTGCCCGCCGGAGAGGTCGCCACCCCGGCGACCCAGCATCTGCTTGAGCACGGGAAAGAGCTCGAACAACTGCTCGGGCACCGGCGTGCTGCCGGGCTTGGAGGCCAGGCCCATCTGCAGGTTTTCGGCCACCGTGAGGCGACCGAAGATCTCGCGGCCCTGGGGCACATAACCCATGCCCAGACGAACCCGCTCGTAAGGTTTTTGTCCGTTGATGGAGCGGCCATCGAGCTGGATGTCGCCGCTCTTGATGGGCACGAGACCCATCAGGCTCTTGAGCAGCGTGGTTTTGCCCACGCCGTTGCGCCCCAGGATGACGGTGACCTCGCCCACTTTGGCCTCGAAGCTCAGGCCGCGCAGGATGTGCGAGCCGCCGTAGTATTGATTCACACTGTTGATTTGCAGCATCTCTGCCCTCTCACGTCATCACGTCTTGCCCAACCCAGCGGCCACCGTGGAACCGGCTTCGCCGGGCCACCAGTGGCGCCCCCTTGAGGGGGAGCGCTGAAAGCGCTCGGGGGTGGGCCCATCCTTAACGTCCCAGATAAACCTCAACGACCTTGTCGTTGGCCTGCACCTCGGCCAGCGTGCCTTCGGCCAGCACCGAGCCCTCATGCAGCACGGTCACCTTCTTCTTGCCGGCCGTGGGGCCTTGCGTGGTCAGCTCGTGGATGAACTTCATGTCGTGCTCAACGACGACCAGCGAGTGCTTGCCCTCCAGCGAGAGGAACAACTCGGCCGTGCGCTCGGTTTCTTCATCTGTCATGCCCGCCACGGGTTCGTCCAGCAGCAAGAGCTTGGGGTCTTGCATGAGCAACATGCCGATCTCCAGCCACTGCTTTTGCCCGTGCGAGAGCAAGCCGGCCGTGCGCTGGGCCTGGTCTTTCAGGTGGATGAGCTGCAGCATGGCGGCGATGCGGTCGAGCTGTTCGCCACTGAGTTTGAAAAACACCGAGGCACGCGCCCGACGGTCGGCCTTGAGCGCCAGCTCCAGGTTCTCGAACACGCTCAGGTGCTCGAACACGGTGGGCTTTTGAAACTTGCGGCCGATGCCGATCTGCGCGATCTCGTTTTCGCGCATTTTCAGCAGGTCGATGGTTGACCCAAAAAACGCCGTGCCGGTGTCCGGCCTCGTTTTGCCGGTGATCACATCCATCATCGTGGTCTTGCCCGCACCATTGGGGCCGATGATGCAACGCATCTCACCCACCGAGATGTCCAGGCTGAGCTTGTTCAAGGCCTTGAAGCCGTCAAAGCTGACCTCGATGTCCTCCAGGTACAGGATCGAGCCGTGGGCCACATCCAGCTGGCCGGGCTCCACCACACGGCTGTAGCTGGCCTCGCGCCCGCCAGATTCTCCGGCATTGGTGGGAGCTTGATAGGCGCGCGACAGGGTCTTGGCGCCTTCTTCCATCAGATCGGGCGTCATGCCTTCACCTCCGCCTTCTTGTTGAACAGTTTCTTCACGCCGCCGACGATGCCATCGGGCAGGAACAGCGTCACCAGCACGAACAGCAGGCCCAGGAAGTACAGCCAGTACTCCGGAAAGGCCACCGTGAACCAGCTCTTGGCCCCGTTGACAAAGAAGGCGCCGATGATGGGGCCGATCAGCGTGGCGCGACCGCCCACCGCCGTCCAGATGGCCATCTCGATCGAGGCCGCGGGCGACATCTCGCTGGGGTTGATGATGCCCACCTGGGGCACATACAGGGCCCCGGCGATGGCGCACATCACGGCCGACAGCGTCCAGATCGCCAGCTTGTAGGCCAGGGGGTTGTAGCCGCAGAACATGACGCGGTTTTCGGCATCACGGATGGCCTGCAGCACCCGACCGAACTTGGTGTTCACCAGCCAGCGGGCCATCAGGTAGAAGCCGATCAGCGTGAGCCCCGTGATGATGAACAGCACCATGCGGGTGGACGGCTGGGCGATGGTGATGCCCAGGATGCGCTTGAAGTCGGTGAAGCCGTTGTTGCCGCCAAAGCCGGTTTCATTGCGGAAGAACAGCAACATGGCCGCGAAGGTGAGCGCCTGGGTGATGATGGAGAAGTACACCCCCTTGATGCGCGAGCGGAAGGCAAAGAAGCCGAAGATGAAGGCCAACAGGCCCGGCACCAGCACCACCAGGATCATCTGCCCGATGAAGGAGTCGCTGAACGTCCAGTGCCAGGGCACTTCTTTCCAGTCCAGAAACACCATGAAATCGGGCAACTCGGAGCCGTAGCTGCCATCGGTGCCGATCTGGCGCATCAGGTACATGCCCATGCCATAACCGCCCAGGGCGAAGAACAGCCCATGCCCCAGCGACAGGATGCCGGTGTAGCCCCAGATCAGGTCCATGGCCAGCGCGCAGATGGCGTAGCACATGATCTTGCCGATCAGCGCCAGCATGTAGTCGGACAGGTGGAAGGCCGAGCCCTCGGGCACCAACAGGTTGAGCACGGGGGCCAGCACCACCACGCTGATGATGGCCGCCATGAGGGCGGTCCAGCCGGTCGGGCCCAGCAGAAGCCCGCTTTGGGGCTTGAGCAAGACAGAAGAGGTGATTGAACTCATGGTGTGATTCCTCAAGCGTATCGGGGGGTCATGCCTCGCGGCCCTTGAAGGCGAACAGCCCTTGGGGTCGCTTCTGGATGAAGATCACCACCATGATCAGCACCATGATCTTGGCCAGCACGGCGCCCGACCATCCTTCCAGGAACTTGTTGATCATCCCCAGGCCCAGCGCGGCGTAGACCGTGCCGGCCAACTGCCCCACCCCGCCGGTGACCACCACCATGAACGAGTCGACGATGTAGGCTTGGCCGAGGTCTGGCCCCACATTACCCACCTGCGACAAGGCGCACCCTGCCAGCCCGGCGATGCCGGCGCCCAGCGAAAACGCCAGGGTGTCGATGCGCGCCGTGTTGACGCCCATGCACGAGGCCATGGCGCGGTTTTGCGTCACGCCGCGCACGAACAGGCCCAATCGGGTGCGGGCGATGAGCAGGGACACGCCCACCAGCACCAGCACCGCAAACGCGATGATGGCCAGGCGGTTATAGGGCAAGGTGAGGTTGCTGAGCACGTCCATGCCGCCAGACAACCAGCTGGGGTTCTCGACCTGCACGTTCTGTGCGCCGAAGATGGTGCGCACCAGCTGCATCAGGATGAGGCTGATGCCCCACGAGGCAAGCAGCGTTTCCAGCGGCCGACCGTAGAGGAAGCGAAACACACTGCGCTCCAGGATGGCCCCCACGATGGCCGCGGCCATGAAGGAGGCCGGCACGGCCAGCCAGATGTAGTAATCAAACGCGCCAGGCAGGTACTGCCGAAACAGGTTTTGCACCACGAAGGTGGCGTAAGCGCCGATCATGATCAGCTCGCCATGGGCCATGTTGATCACGCCCATGAGGCCGTAGGTGATGGCCAGACCGAGGGCGGCCAGCAACAAGATCGACCCCAGGCTGATGCCGGTGAAGATCACGCCGGCGTGTTCACCCCAGGCCAGGGTGCGGTTGACCTGTTTGAGCGAGTCTTCCAGCGCGGCCATCACGGCCGGGTCGGTTTCTTCCTCGGGCTGCATGCGCTCCATCAACAGGGCACGCACCTCGGGGCTGCCCTTGCCGGCCAGCAGACTGGCGGCCTCGATGCGCCGAGCGGGGTCTTTGGCACGCAACAGGATCTTGGCCTGCACGGTTTCCAGCTGCTTGCGCAAGGCAGGCACGGTTTCCTGGGCCAGGGCCTGCTCCACCGCAGGCAGTTTGGATTCATCCGGTGCCTCGGCCACCGCATCGATGGCGGACTCGCGCTCGTCGGCATCGTCGCTGAGCAATTTGGGCAGGGCCAGCACGGCCTCCAGCTCGCCACTCATGCGGCTGTTGTTGACCACATCTTCTGCCGCCTCGGGCAGCGGCATCACCTCACCCGTGATGGCATGGCGGGCGGTTTCGCCGTCGTAGATCAGCACGGTCTCACCCGCAACCTTCACCTGATCGGCCAACAGGGCTTCGATCAGCGCGGGCAAGGCCGGGTCATTGCGTGGCGTGAGCGCCTGCAGCGCGGCGATGCGCTCGTCGTTGTCGCCTGCCGAGATGGACAGGGCCTCGGGCATGGTGAGCGCATGCGCCCCGGACGTCAGCATCAACACCACCAGGCCGCACACGCTGGCGGCCTGCCTCAAAGAACCCCACACACGGTGTGGCGCATGGCTGACATCAATTGATTTCACAGGCATGTCCTGTCTTTCACTCATCTTGCAGCTCAAAAAAATAGCCCCCTGGGGTCACCCCCAGCGGGGCTGAACGCTCTGCAACAAAAATTCATCCGGCTGGGGCCGCTGCCCCACGACATGGGGGCAGCGGTGGTGGCCCGGATGAGGCCACCGCTGAAAGACTCACTTGACTTCAGGCTCGTCTTTCTTCTTGTCGTTGCCAGGGATGTAGGGGCTCCAGGGCTGGGCCTTGATCGGGCCCGGGGTCTTCCACACCACCTTGAACTGACCGTCGGCCTTGATCTCGCCGATGAAGACGGGCTTGTGCAGGTGGTGGTTCTTCTCGTCCATCTTGGACATGAAACCGCCCGGGGCCTTGAAGGTCTGACCCGCCATGGCCTTGATCACGGCGTCCACATCGGTGGTCTTGGCCTTGGTGACGGCCTGCGCCCACATGTTGATGCCGATGTAGGTGGCTTCCATCGGGTCGTTGGTCAGCGGCTTGTCCTTGTGGCCAGGGATGTTCTTGGCCTTGGCGTAGTCGCTCCACTTCTTGATGAAGGCGTCGTTGGTCGGGTTCTTGATCGACATGAAGTAGTTCCATGCGGCCAGGTGGCCCACCAGCGGCTTGGTGTCCACACCGCGCAGTTCTTCTTCACCCACCGAGAAGGCCACCACGGGCACGTCCTTGGCCTTCAGGCCCTGGTTGCCCAGTTCCTTGTAGAAGGGCACGTTGGAGTCGCCGTTGATGGTCGAGATCACGGCCGTCTTTTTGCCTTCAGACGCGAACTTCTTGATCTTGGCGATGATGGTTTGATAGTCAGAGTGGCCGAAGGGGGTGTACTCCTCCATGATGTCGGCCTCGGCCACGCCCTTGCTCTTCAGGAAGGCGCGCAGGATTTTGTTGGTGGTGCGGGGGTAGACGTAGTCGGTGCCCAGCAGCACGAAGCGCTTGGCCGAACCACCGTCCTTGCTCATCAGGTATTCCACAGCGGGAATGGCTTGCTGGTTGGGGGCGGCACCGGTGTAGAACACGTTCTTCTCGAGCTCTTCACCTTCGTACTGCACGGGGTAGAACAGCAGGCCGTTGTTCTCCTTGAACACGGGCAGCACCGACTTGCGGGACACCGAGGTCCAGCAACCGAAGACCACATCGACCTTGTCCTGGGTCAGCAGTTGCTTGGCCTTTTCGGCAAACAGGGGCCAGTTGGAGGCCGGATCCACCACCACGGGCTCGAGCTTCTTGCCCAGCAGGCCGCCCTTGGCGTTGATCTCGTCGATGGCCATCAGGACGGTGTCCTTGAGCACGGTTTCCGAGATGGCCATGGTGCCGGACAGCGAGTGCAGCACGCCGACCTTGATGGTGTCGGCGGCGATAGCCATGGAGCTGAAGGCCAGACCGGCGACGCCCAGGGCGACGGCGGACAGGGATTGAACGGCACTGCGACGGGTGAGTTTCATGGGTGAGCGCTCCTGGTAAGCGTGGGTTGTTGAATCAGTGAACCCAGTGTGCCCAGGGGCCCCAAAACGAGGAATACGCCACATGGCGTATCGGTGTGTCGCCTGGGCGACGTCATGGCCTAGACTGATGGCGCCAATCATGCCTGATGACATCCACATCCACACCAACCGCCAGACCCGCTCGCTGAGCTTGTCGACCACCCTCATCCAGAGCTGCATGCGCCTGGAAGACCCCGACGAGCTGGTGCTGGACTACACCCGCACCATGATGGGCGCCCTGTTGTTCAACCCCTGCCCGCGGCGGGTGTTGATGATCGGACTGGGCGGCGGCTCCATGCTGAAGTACCTGCACCGCCATGTGCCAGAGGCGTGCGTGACGGCGGTGGAAATCAGCCAGGGCGTGATCGATTTGCGCGATGAGTTCTGCATCCCCCCCGACAGCGAACGGCTGAGCATCGTTTGTGCAGATGGTGCCGCCTTCGTGGCCACCCCACCGCAGCGCTACGACCTCATTTTGGTTGACGGGTTTGATGGCGCAGGCATCCCGCCCGACCTCAGCACGCGGCGCTTTTACACCCATTGCCGCGAGGCCCTGACGCCCTCGGGCATCCTGGTGTCCAACGTGCAGGCCGCGACCAGCCAGGCGCGCCAGCTCCGAGACCGTCTGAGCAAGGTGTTTGACGGCCAGAGCATATCGGTGGAGTCCGACGAGGGCGGCAACGAGATCGTCACAGCGGCCAACGACCGCTCCGACCTTGACGCCCTGGCAGCTGACTTTGGGGCGCGCTGGGATGCGCTGCCCACTGTGCACCAGACCACGCTGGCCGCCTGCTCCACCCGACTGGAGCGGGCCCTGAGAAAGAGGATTCGATGAGGTTCAACTACTGCCCGACCTGTGCCCGCCCCCTGACCTTTCGCGCCCACTCGGGCTCACCTGCGGTGCAACGGCCCAGTTGTGCCGACGAGGCGTGTGGGTTCATCCACTGGAACAACCCCGTGCCCGTGGTGGCCGCCGTGGTTGAGCACGAAGGCGCTGTGATCCTGGCGCGCAACAGGGCATGGCCGGTGCCGTTTTACGCCCTGATCACGGGGTTTCTGGAGCAAAGCGACCCCAGCCCCGAAGAAGCGATTGCCCGGGAAGTCAAGGAAGAGCTGAACCTGGACGCGACCGGCGTGCACTTCATCGGACATTACCGGTTCGAGCGACAAAACCAGATCATCCTGGCTTATCACGTCTCTGCCACTGGCGTGATTGCGCTGGGGGAGGAGCTGTCGGACTACAAACGCATCCCCCCAGAAAAGGCGCGCTACTGGCCCGTGGCCACGGGACTGGCCCTGCGGGACTGGCTGATCTCGCGCGGACACGACCCGCAACCACTGGCATGATCAGCAGCTCATCCCAGACCCGCGAGCCGCAAGGCGATGAACAATGACCACGCGCCACACTGGTGCGAGCGCTGGAAGGCCCCCCAGTCCAGCACCTGGGTTGCCTGTGGGGCCAGGCTCAGCACAGGCTTGCGCCAGCCGCTGTAGCGTGGCCAGACCGGGTCGCCCGCAGCCGCCGCCGTCGTGCTGCCGGGGTCGCCCACGTGCACAAACCGCTTCCACAGTCGCTGCGTCTGCTGGGACAGCCGCAACTGTTCAGCCGACAGCTTGAGTGGCGCACCGCCAGGAGGCGTCTGGAACCAGTACAGCAGGTCCGAGGCGTGGAAGGCCCCCTGGTCAATGAAGGGGTCCTCCACAAAGACGGGCGCCTGCCTGTCGGCGAATTCGTACATGTACACCGGCACCTGGGCGTGGGCGCGCTGAGCAAGTTCATTGGACTGGCACGCGAAAACATCCGTCCAGACCTGCGAGGCGGCCAGGTTGGGCGCACCATACTTGCTGACCGGATAGAGCCAGTCGGTCAACACGGGCTGAAGGGACGCCCCCAGGAAGGCGCGGATCGCCTGCTTGTACTCGGCCTCGGTCATGGGCGAGCCATCGAGGTCGAAGGACAGCGGGATGAAGCCACGGCCCTCATCAAGCGTGGTGCCCACCATGATCGGCACGCGGTTGAACTCTCCACGCGAAATGGCTTTGAGGACGTCTTGCGCAACCACCTCACCGTCCACGAAGTTGGTCCAGGGCACGCCCTGGCGGCCAATGTCTATGTAGCCCGGGGCCGAAGCCAGCATCTCCGACACACCGAGTGAGCGCAGGCAGGCCATCTGCCCGTCTCCAGCCGGACAGCCCCAAGTGCTCGCCAGGGCATCCCCTCGCTGCGCGGCCTGGGCGGCCGTGGGCAAGCCTGGCGCTTCGACCCCGCTGGCGAGGATGACGCGCTGGAACAGCCCAGCCGCGCTCGGCGAGGTCAGGTGCACCGAGGCAGACGTGGCACCGATCGACTCCCCCACCAAGGTGACGCGTCCGGGATCCCCCCCGAAGGCTGAAATGTTGCGCTGTACCCAGCGCATGGCCGCCTGCTGATCTTGCAGCGCAAAGTTGTGCCCGCGCTTCTCTGCCGCCATGCCGCTGGTCCACAACCAGCCCAGGGCGCCCAGGCGGTAGTTGATGGTGACCACGATGGCGTCGGTGGCCAGCGACAGCCGACTGGCGTCGTACTGCGCGCCAGAACCGAGCACCGTGCCGCCGCCCGGAATCCAGAAGATGACCGGCCTCGGTACACCATCCGCAGGGTTCGACGGTGGCACGTACACATTGAGGAAGAGACAGTCTTCGCTGTGCGGGCCCGGATCGGCGAAGGGCTCGGGGCGCTGCGGGCACGCGGCCCCGAAGCGCGAAGCGTCCCGCTCGCCAGACCAGTGGCGAGGCGCCTGCGGAGCAGCCCAGCGCAAGGACCCCACCGGCGGCAGCGCATACGGAACGCCCCGGAACTGGTGAACACCATCGATGAGGGCGCCCCTCAAGGTGCCTTCGCTCACCTGCGCTGTGAGGGCCACGTCGGCGGCGGTGGCGGAGGCGGCCACGCCGGCACACCACAGTGCCGCCACCCAACTGGCTGCGCGGGTGTATCCCTTGATGACTGTTTTCATGCTCGCTCCTGAATGAGTTGAAGATGCCGCAGGCTAGACCCGGCCGGCCGCCGTGTGCGACCAATGCGATCAATGGCGGCGTGTGGGCGCCAAACGCCGCTGCGCAGCGCAAGGCGCCGTGGGATCGAATCGCCGAGGTCAAACCACCGTTGGCGCCAGCCGGTGGACGTTGGCGCGCTCAGGGCGCAACCCGCGTCACGCTGCGCACGGCTGGCGCCGCCTGCGCTAGGCTGCACACATGAAATCGCCGCAGACGATTACCCCCCCGTTCCCGCCCGGCCTGAGATGGCGCGTCGTGATGCCGCGGCTGGCGCTGCTCAACGAAATCCTCGTCTGGGTCGGCGCCATTTCCATGCACGTCACCGACGTGCTGGCTGGCGGGGGACGGACCAGCCTGGGTCTGCCCTACCAGTTGCTGTGGATCCACCTCATCGGCCTGTGCGGCCTGACCATCAACGGCTCGGTCATACTGGGGCTGGCGCGGCGCGGTTGGCGCATGACGCCAGACATGGCCGAACGCTACGCCCAGCGAGGCGTCTACCTTGGATTGCCTGCGCGCGTCCGCTGGCAGCTCTTGCTGGGCGGGATCTTCAGCATTGGTGCGGCGTCCCTGGCGGCCCAGACGCTCATGGCGGTCTGTCTGGCCTTGCCCTTGGCAGAGGGCTTGCCTGATGTGCTACCGCCCTTTCAGTTCGCCCTGTTCAACTCGCTGTACGGGTGCCTGGCGGTGTACGCGTTCGAAGCCTTCCAGGACCGCGTGGCGCTGAGCCGCTGGCGCGTGCAACGTGCCGAAGAACTCACGGCGCAGGCGCAGCTGGACCTGCTGCGCTCGCAGCTCGATCCGCACATGCTGTTCAACACGCTGGCCAATGTGGTTGATTTGATGGAAGAAAACCCGAAACAAGCTCGGGACATGGTCAACCGCCTCATTGGGTTCCTGCGGGCCACGCTGGCGGGCAGTCGAGCCAGCGAGCAGGCGCTCAGCCAAGAGTTCGCGCTGGTCGCAGATTACCTGTCCATCATGCAGATTCGCATGGCCGACCGCCTGCGCGTGCGCCTGGATCTGCCCGAGACCCTGGCGTCGGTGAAGGTGCCCGCGCTGGTACTTCAGCCCCTTGTGGAGAACGCCATCGAGCACGGCCTGGCGCCCCACCGGCAGGGTGGGCAACTGGACATCACCGCCCGGCACCAAGGCGGCTGCCTGGTCCTGGAGGTGAGCAACACCGCCGAAGTGCCCCCTGCCTCCGACCCCCATGGGGGATTCGGTCTGGCGTGTGTGCAACAGCGCTTGCATGCGCTGCACGGTGACCGCGGCCTGCTGGAGTTGTCGCATGATGCCGCTCAACAACTGACGCGTGCCACGGTGCGCGTTCCCTTGTCCACCTGAGCTACCCCCGCTCCCCCGCCACCTCCGATGAAATCCGCGCCGCCGGCCCAAACGCTGCCCATGAATTCGACCGTCCGTGCCGTGCTCGCTGAAGATGAGCCGGTGCTGGCCCGCGGACTGGCTCGGTCACTGCGTGGTCTGTGGCCCCAGCTTCACCTCGACAGCATCGTGCACGACGGGCGTGCGGCAGTAGAAGCAGCACTCACCCACCTGCCCGACCTGCTGCTGCTTGACATCCGGATGCCGGAGCTCTCCGGGCTGGAAGCTGCGCGTCACGTCGTGGACGACTGGCCCGAAGGGCGTGCACTGCCGCTGCTGGTGTTCATCACCGCGTTCGACCGCTTCGCGATCGAGGCGTTCGAAGCAGGCGCCATCGACTACGTGCTCAAACCGGTGGAGCCCGCACGCCTGAGAACAACGGTGTCCCGACTGCAGGCCCGGATGACCGAACGGGAGGGCCACACCTCACGCGCCATTCAAAGCTGTCACCAGCTCGAGCGCCATGCCGGACACGCGCCGCTGCGCCACATCCAGGCGGCGCACGGCAACAGTCTCCACTTGGTGCCCATTGAGGCGGTGCGCTGCCTCATCGCGGATGACAAATACGTGCAAGTGCACACCTCTGAGCGCGTCTGGTTGATCCGAACCCCCATGCGTGAACTTGCCAGCCGGCTGTCGCCTGACCTGTTCGTACAAATCCATCGTGGCTGCATCGTGCGCTGGAATGCCATCGACCGCATCGAGCGCGATGACAGCGGCCGCTTGTGCGTGCACCTTGCTGGTCTGGCCCAAGCGCTGTGGGTCAGCCGCAGCCATGCCCATCACTTCCGGGCCATGTGAAGTGCCTGAAGTCGCCAAGGGGCTCAACGCGCCTTGAGCTGGGCCACGCGGCTCATGGCCAGGCCTGCTGCCGCCGTGCGGGTCTCCACGCCCAGCTTGGCGAAGATGTGCTCCAGTTGCTTCTTGACGGTGGCCGGGCTGCTGCCCAGGATGTCGCCGATGTCGCGGTTGGTCTTGCCGCGCACCACCCAGTACAGCACCTCGCCTTCGCGGGTGGTGAGCTTGAACTCCTGTGTCAGGGCGTCGATGGCGGCCTGATCCGAGCTCTCCTGCATCACCAGCAGCCATTCATCGTCACCCGTGGGCTGGTGCAGGGTGAAGCTCAGGCGGCTGCCTGCCTGGTTCACCGTCCACACCGGCACGGCGCTGGGTGGCCGCCCTGCCGCCAGGTCACGGCTGAGCGCAGGCGCCGTCTGCAGCAACCAATCGGCCAGTTCGGCCGGCGCCACGGAATCAGGCGCATCAAAGTAGGTTTGCAGCAGCTTGCGGGCCAAAGGCGTTTGCCACAGCACCCGCCCGTCGCTGATGCGCACCGTCAGCGACGCGTGTCCGAAGGCGTCCAGCGCATTGCGCGCCTGACGCGCCTGGCGGGCGCTTTGCATGTGGGCCTCGATGCGGGCCATCACCTCGCGCGGGCGGATGGGCTTGGTCACGTAGTCCACCCCGCCGGCCTGGAAGGCTGCCACCACGTGCTCGGTTTCGGTCAGCCCGGTCATGAACACGATGGGGATGTGGCTGGTCTCGGCCTGCGCCTTGAGGCGGCGCGCCACCTCGAAGCCATCCATGCCCGGCATGATGGCGTCCAGCAAGATGATGTCGGGCACGGCCTGCGTGGCGCGCTGCATGGCCGCCTCGCCGTGGGTGGCCACCAGCACGGTGTAGCCCGCCTCGTCCAGCGCATCGTGCAGCAACGACAGGTTATCGGGCACATCGTCCACGATGAGCACGACGTCGGTGCGGCTGCGGTCCAGGTGTTCGAGCATGGTCAGGCGGCGTTGGCCTCGGAAGACTCCGGGCCCGATTGTGCCTGCTCCAGGCAAGACCTCACCGAATGGGCCAGGGCATCGAGCTGAAACTGCTTGGCCCACTGCCGGTGGCGCTGCACAAAGGCATCGCACTGCGGCTCGGCGGCGGCGATCTGGTCCAGCACCTTGTGCACGCCGCGCACATAACCGGCATGGATCTGGTCTTCCAGGCTGCGCAAGGCCTCCACCGAAGGCATGGCCTCGGGGGCGCTGGACTCGGCCGGCACGATGGCCTGTGGCGCCGCGGCACGGGCTGCCTCCACCCATTGCAGCTGCAAACGACGACCCAGCCAGTCCAGCAACTCGGCCACCCGCACGGGCTTGACGATGAAGTCGTCGGGGGTGATGCCCACGTCGTTGTCCAGCGCCTTGTCAAAGGCGTTGGCCGAGACGATGGCCACGGCCGCCTCGGTCAGGCCCTCGTCACGAGCCTGACGCAGGGTGTCCCAGCCGTCCAGCCCGGGCATGGCCAGGTCCATGAAGATGGCATCGGGGTGCTGCGTGGGCGGCAGCAGCCGCAACTGGGCCAGACACTCCAGCCCCGAAGGCAAGGGCGTCACCTCGAAGCCCAGGGGCTCCAGGATGCGCACCAGCAGGCCGCGATCGGCCTCTTCGTTGTCCACGGCCCAGATGCGGCGCCGCTCACCCACGTAGCCGATGCGTTGACCACGCGGCACGACGTGAGGCACCTCGGCATGGCGCACCTGCGGCAAAAACAGCCGAATGCGGAAGCTCGTGCCCTGACCTGGCACGCTGTGCACGGTCATCTCGCCGCCCATCAGGTCGGTCAGCATCTTGCTGATGGTCAGGCCCAGGCCGGTGCCCCCCACCGAGGAGCCCGCCGCCGAAGAGCCCCGCGCGAAGGGCTCGAACACCTTGTCCAGCTCCTCGGTGGCGATGCCGGGCCCGGTGTCGGTGATCTCGATGTGGGCGATCTCGCGGGCGTAACGCAGGCTCAAACGCACCTGCCCGGCTTGCGTGAACTTCACGGCGTTGCCCAACACATTGATCAAAATCTGCCGCACGCGGCGCTCATCGGCCCGCACGGCCTCAGGCAAGGCCGGGTCGATGTCGGCGATGAACTGCAGGTGCTTGGCCCGGGCCTCGTGCTCGATCAGGCCGGTGATCTGCTTGAGCAGCTCACCCAGCAACACGGGTTTGACGTCCAGCGTCAGCTTGCCGCTTTCAATGCGGGCGATGTCCAGCGTGCCTTCGATCAGCGACAGCAGGTGGTCGCCCCCGCGCTTGATCACGCCCACGGCGTGCTTGACGTGCTCGGGCAGCGTCAGATCGTCATCCAGCAGTTGCGCATAGCCCAGGATGCCATTGAGCGGCGTGCGCAACTCATGGCTGATGGTCGAGATGTAGCGGCTTTTGGCGTGGTTGGCCTGTTCGGCCACGTGCTTGGCCTGTTGCAGCTTTTCATCGGTGATGCGGTGCAGGTCGATTTCGCGCACCAGCAAATGGGTCTGGCGGTTGGATTCTTCTTGCGCCACCTGGCGGCTTTTGTGCGTCAGCACCACCCACCAGCTCACCACCCCCACGATCAGCAAGAGCGCAGCAAACAGCTTGAGCAAGGTGTCCTTGAGCATGCTGGCGGCCCCGGCGTAGGCCTGAGCATCCAGCTGCCCCAGGTCTTTGAGCTGCTGCTGGTAGACCAGGCCGAACAAGGCGGCCAGCAAGGGCGCCAGCACCAGCATGATCAACAGAAAGTGCCCCAACTCGGTGTCCACCCGTTGCCACACCGGGCCCGGCATCAAGCGTGTGGCCAGGGCACGCCACTGCACGGCCCAGCGCGCATGGGGTTTGCACAAATCCTGACAGCGTGCGTCCAGCGCGCAGCACAGCGAGCAGATGAAGCCCTGGTAAGCCGGACACTGGGCCACGTCATCGGCCTCGTACTCGCGCTCGCACACCGTGCAGCGGTGCAAGGCCTTGAGGCGAATCACCCGGGCCAGCGGGGCGCCTTCGGTGTCGGGCGCGGTTTCGTCTGTTGCGGCCACCAGCGGCTGCCGAGCGAGGTAATAGCGACCCCGCGTGGCCCACGCGATCAACGGCGAGGTCACGAACGCCACCACCATGGCGATCACCGCCGAAAACGCCTGGGCCACCTCACCCATCCAGCCCACATGCGCCATCATGGACACCAGCGAGGCCAGGCTCATGGCGCCCACGCCCACCGGATTGATGTCGTACAAGTGCGCGCGCTTGAACTCGATGCCACGGGGCGACCAGCCCATGGGTTTGTTGACCACCAGGTCGGCCACCACGGCCATCATCCACGCGATGGCGATGTTGGCGTACAGCCCCAGCACCTTGCCCAGCGCCTGGAACACATTGAGCTCCATCAGCAGCAGGGCAATCAGCGCGTTGAACACCACCCACACCACGCGACCGGGGTGGCTGTGCGTGACACGGGCAAAGAAGTTGGACCACGCCAGCGAGCCCGCGTAGGCGTTGGTGACGTTGATCTTCATCTGCGAGATCACGACAAACACCACCACGGCCGCGATGGCCCAGGTCTGGTGCCCCACGATCAGCTTCCACACCACCAGGTACATCTGATTCGGGTCGAGGGCGTCATCCACCGAGCGCCCCACCTGCAGGGCCAGAAAGGCCAGCAAGGCGCCACCCAGCATCTTGAGCACGCCCATGATCACCCATCCAGGCCCACCCACGAAGACATTGAGGTGCCAGCGCCAATCTGATCGGTCGCGCGCTGGCCGCACGGGCTCGGGCATGAAGCGCAGGTAATCGGCCTGCTCGCCCATCTGCGTGATCAGGGCGATGCCCACCGTCAAGGCCGCGCCAAACGCCAGCAGGTCAAAACCCTGGTGGGTGCCGGTCTTGCCGGCGTACTGCATCAACTCGGGCAGCAAATTGGGCTGGGTCTGAAACACATACACAAACGGAATGACCAGCATCACCAGCCAGATGGGCTGGGTGAGCACCTGCAGCCAGCTGATGGTGGTGATGCCGTGGGTGACCAAGGGGATGACCACCACGGCACACACCAGGTAACCCCAGGCTGGCGGGATGCCAAAGGCCAGCTCCAGCGCATAGGCCATGACGGCGGCCTCCAGCGCAAAGAAGATGAAGGTGAAGGACGCGTAGATCAGCGAGGTGATGGTGGAGCCGATGTAGCCGAAGCCCGCGCCGCGGGTGAGCAAATCCATGTCAACGCCGTAACGGGCCGCATAGATGCTGATGGGCCACCCCGCCAGCAAGATCAGCAGGCCCGTGGCCACGATGGCCCAGAAGGCGTTGATGAACCCGTATTCGATGAGCAAGGTGGCACCCAGCGCCTCCAGCACCAGGAACGAGGCCACGCCAAAGGCCGTGTTGGCCACCCAGGAGCCGCCCCACTTGCGCGCTGAACGTGGGGTGAAGCGCAGGGCGTAATCCTCGATGGTCTCATCGGCCACCCAGCTGTTGTAATCACGTCGCACCTTGACGACCCGCTGCGGAGCCTCCGGGGCGTGGGCGTGGGCGCTGCTGAAGGCGTCTGGACGAAACTGGTCTGTCTCTTGCATAGTGGCATTCTGATCCGGCCCCAAGACCGCAAATTCAATGCCCGGGGCCACCGACCTGCCAGGCACCCATGGAACTCACCCCACGCGAGAAAGACAAGCTGCTCATCTTCACCGCCGCCTTGCTGGCCGAGCGGCGAAAGGCACGCGGCCTGAAGTTGAACTACCCCGAAGCCGTGGCCTTGATCACCGCCGCCATCATGGAAGGCGCGCGTGATGGCAAGACCGTGGCCGACCTGATGAGCGATGGCAAGACCGTGCTCAGCCGGGCCGACGTGATGGAGGGAGTGGCCGACATGATCCCCGAGATCCAGGTGGAGGCCACCTTCCCGGATGGCACCAAATTGGTGACCGTGCACCAACCCATTGCATAAAGAACCGATCAATCCGCATTTGCACCTTTTTGGTTCAATTGATCGGGGTTCAACCCGCCACGATTTACAGACTTCCACCCGAAAGCCCCAAGATGACGCACCGCATTCTTGCCGCCCGACTGTCCGCCCTGGCCTTGCTGGGCAGCCTCAGCGCACCGGCCCTGGCGCATGAAGGCCACGGCCTGCCCGGCCTGGCCCACTGGCACGCCACCGACGTGCTGGGCTTTGTCGCGCTGGCCGCCATCGTGGTCGGCGTGATCTGGTTCAAGGGGCGCAAGTGATGGTGCCCGGCGAGCTGATCACCGATGGGCCCGACATCGACCTGAACCCGGGACGCCGCACCCTCACCCTGGTGGTGGAAAACGCAGGCGACCGGCCCATCCAGGTGGGCTCGCACTACCACTTTGCCGAAACCAACGCCGGTCTGCGCTTCGACCGTGAGGCGGCGAAGGGCATGCGGCTGAACATCGCCTCGGGCACGGCCGTGCGCTTCGAGCCGGGCCAGCAACGCACCGTGGAGCTGGTGGACTACGCCGGAGACCGCACGGTCTATGGCTTCCGTGGCCTGGTTCAAGGCCAGCTCTGAGCACGCCCCCCTACTGAAAGCCTGATCAAGATGGCAAGCATCCCCCGACGCGCCTATGCCGAAATGTTCGGCCCCACCACTGGCGACCGCGTCCGCCTGGCCGACACCAACCTCATCATTGAAGTTGAAAACGACCTGACCCTGCGCGCTGGCGGCTATGGGGAAGAGGTCAAGTTCGGTGGTGGCAAGACCATCCGCGATGGCATGGGCCAGGGGCAGCGCCCCAACGGGCCTGGCGCGGGTGACGCCTGCGACTGCGTGATCACCAACGCGCTGATCCTGGACCACTGGGGCATCGTCAAGGCCGACATCGGCATCAAGGCCGGCCGCATCGTCAAGATCGGCAAGGCCGGCAACCCCGATGTGCAGCCGGGCGTGGACATCGTCATCGGCCCAGGCACAGAGATCGTGGCCGGCGAAGGCATGATCGTCACGGCCGGCGGCATCGACACCCACATCCACTTCATCTGCCCGCAGCAGATCGAAGAGGCGCTGATGAGCGGGGTGACCACCATGATCGGTGGCGGCACCGGGCCGGCCACGGGCACCTTTGCCACCACCTGCACGCCAGGGCCCGACAACCTGGCCCTGATGCTCAAGGCGGCCGAAGCCTTCCCGATGAACATCGGCTTCCTGGCCAAGGGCAACGCCAGCCAGCCCGAGGCCTTGCGCCAGCAGGTGCACGCCGGCGCCATCGGCATGAAGTTGCACGAAGACTGGGGCACCACACCGGCGGCCATCGACTGCTGCCTGAGCGTGGCCGAAGAAACCGACGTGCAGGTGGCCATCCACACCGACACGCTCAATGAATCGGGCTTTGTCGAAGACACCGTGGCGGCGTTCAAGGGCCGCACCATCCACAGCTTTCACACCGAAGGCGCCGGCGGCGGACACGCCCCCGACATCATGAAGGTGGTGGGCGAGCTCAATGTGCTGCCCTCGTCCACCAACCCCACCCGCCCCTACACGGTCAACACCATCGACGAGCACCTGGACATGCTGATGGTGTGTCACCACCTGGACGCGTCCATCGCCGAAGACCTGGCCTTTGCGGAAAGCCGCATCCGGCGCGAGACCATCGCCGCCGAAGACATCCTGCACGACCTGGGCGCCATGAGCATGTTCAGCTCGGACTCGCAGGCCATGGGCCGCGTGGGCGAGGTCATCATGCGCACTTGGCAGACGGCCCACAAGATGAAGGCGCAGCGCGGTGCCCTGCCCGGTGACACGGCACGGCATGACAACGCCCGCGTGAAGCGTTATGTGGCCAAGTACACGATGAACCCGGCGCTGGCCCATGGCATCGCCCACGAGGTGGGCAGCGTGGAAGAAGGCAAATGGGCCGATCTGGTGATCTGGAAGCCCGCCTTCTTTGGCGTCAAACCCAGCATCATCATGAAAGGCGGCTTCATTGCAGCGGCGGCCATGGGCGACCCCAACGCCTCCATCCCCACGCCGCAGCCCGTGCATTACCGGCCCATGTTTGGCAGCTTTGGGGGCGCTTTGTCACGTACCTCGCTGGCGTTCTTGAGCCAGTCGGCCATCGCTGCGGGCGTCCCGGGCGAGCTGGGGCTGAACAAGCAGATCGTGGGCGTCAAGGGCTGCCGCACCGTCAAGAAGACGGACATGGTTCACAACAGTTACCTGCCCAAGATGGAAATCGACGCGCAAACCTACCAGGTGCGCGCCGACGGGCAGTTGCTGGTGTGCGAACCCGCCACCGAATTGCCGATGGCGCAGAAGTACTTCTTGTTCTGAGCCACACTGGCGTCCATGCTGACCGTCAACAAACTCCTCCCTCAAGGCCAGGGCCTGGCCCCTGTGCTGCTCAAGCGCGCCGCCACCGTCGAACTGGATTGGGACGTGCGCCAGAAAAGCCGCTTTGACGCCACCGACAGCCAGGGCCGCACCCTGGGCGTGTTCTTGCCTCGTGGCACGGCCGTGCGAGGCGGTGATGTGCTGGTGGCTGAAGACGGCTCCATGATCCGCGTGGTGTCGGCGCCCCAGGCGGTGTTGGTGATCACGCCTTGTGCGGCACACGGGTCGCCTTTCGACTTGGTGCGCGCGGCCTACCACCTGGGCAACCGCCACGTGCAGATCGAACTGCAGCCGGACCACCTGAAAATCGAGCCCGACTACGTGCTGGCCGACATGCTGCGCGCCATGCACCTGACGGTGCGTGAGGCCCACGAGGCCTTCGAACCTGAAGGGGGCGCTTACGCTGCGGGTGGGCATGGGCATGGGCATGACCATGCACACGGCCACGATCACGACCATGCGCCAACGCCCCGTGGCAAGCCCGTCGGGATTCCCGTCAAAGGAGCGCCCGCCACACCTCATGTGCACGGCCCGGGCTGCGGCCATGATCACTGAGCGCAGCGCCCCGATCACCGCCGCCGCCCGCTTGCAACTGATGTGGTTGGCCTCGCCGGCCCTGCCGGTGGGTGGCTTCAGCTACTCAGAAGGCCTGGAGGCGGCCATCGATGCCGGCCTGGTGGGCACAGAGGCCCAGGCCCAGGCCTGGCTGGTGGACCAACTGCACCTGGCCGTGGCCCGCAGTGACCTGGCCGTGGTGGCCCGTGCCGTGGCCGCGTGGCAGCGGCACGACCTGATGCGCGTGCGGGAACTCAACGACTGGGTGATCCACACCCGTGAAACCAGCGAGCTTCGGCTGCAGACCGAACAAATGGGGCGCTCGCTGGTGGAGTGGTTGCGCAACCGGGGTGGCGGGGCTCAGGTGGCCACAGACGATGCCCGCCTGAGCGAATGCGCCGCGCTGGCGCCTGCCCCCACCTGGCCAGTGGCCTTTGCACTGGCGGTGGCGCAGTGTTTGCCGCCGGGGTCCGTGCGCTCTTGTGCGGCATCGACCGCCCCCATCGTGCGCGAGGCCTTGCTGAGCTTCACCTTTGGCTGGGCTGAAAACATGGTCCAGGCGGCCATCAAGGCCGTGCCCCTGGGACAAAGCGCTGGCCAGCGCATCTTGCAGGCCCTGGTGGACGACATTCCCCAGGCCATCGACACCGCCCTGTCGCTGTCGGATGGTCAGCGACAGGCTTTCACCCCCATGCTGGCCATCCTCAGTGCGCAGCATGAATCTCAATACTCTCGACTGTTCCGATCATGAGCGCTTTGCACAACATCCCTGGCCGCACCAAGAAGCTCCCCCCCCTGCGCGTGGGCGTGGGCGGGCCCGTGGGCTCGGGCAAGACCACCCTGCTCGAAATGCTGTGCAAGACCATGCGCGAGCACCACGACCTGGTGGTCATCACCAACGACATCTACACCAAAGAAGACCAACGCCTGCTGACCGTGGCCGGCGCGCTCGACCCGGATCGCATCATGGGCGTTGAAACGGGCGGCTGTCCACACACGGCCATCCGTGAAGACGCCTCGATCAACCTGGAGGCGGTGGACCGCATGCTGGCCAAGTACCCGGATGCCGACATCGTGTTCATTGAATCAGGCGGCGACAACCTGGCGGCCACCTTCAGCCCGGAGCTCAGCGACCTCACCATCTACGTGATCGACGTGGCCGCTGGCGAAAAAATCCCGCGCAAAGGGGGCCCCGGCATCACCAAGAGCGACCTGTTCGTGATCAACAAGACCGACCTGGCCCCGCACGTGGGCGCCAACCTGGAGATCATGGAAGCCGACACGAAGCGCATGCGACCCACGCGCCCCTTTGTGATGACCAACCTCAAAACCAAGACTGGCCTGGATCAGGTCATCGAATTCATCGAAACCAAGGGCATGCTCAAGGCCGCTTGAGGCCTGCGCTGTTGACGTCGGCCAGGCCGCCGTGCCGGTAGGCCCAGGCGGCGCCCTGGTACCAGCTGATGGCATCGGCCATCACGTCGTCGCGCAACAGGTGTCCGGCATCACTGGCATCTGCCCCTGCGACAGCGGTGACCGATGTGAGCTGCTGAGGCGACAACTCCACCAGGGTGTTGCCGCGCCAGTAACCCAGGTTCTGGTAGGTGGACACGAAAGCGCGCTCTCGCCCGGGCTCCAGGTCCATCAGGTCATAACCCAGGAAGCGGCTGGTGTAGTTCATGTGCATCAGGCCCAGCAGCGTGGGGGCCAGATCGATCTGGCTGGCCAGGCGGTCCACACGCCCAGGCTGCACCAGGCCTGGCGCGTAGACGATGGCCGGGATGTGGTACTTCTCGATGGGCAGCTCGGTCTTGCCGGCGCTGGAGGCGCAGTGGTCGGCCACGAAAACGAACACGGTGCGGTCGAACCAGGGCTGTGCCTTGGCGCGCCGGACGAAGTCCCCCAAGGCCCAGTCGGTGTACTTCACGGCGCCCTCGCGTCCGGTGTGCGATGGGATGTCGATGCGCCCTGACGGGTAGGTGTATGGCCGGTGATTCGAGGTGGTCATCACATGCAAAAAGAAGGGCCGCCCCCGTTGGTGGGCCTGATCGGCCTGCGAGAGCGCCAGGCTGAAGAGGTCTTCGTCGGCCACACCCCAGATGTTTTCGTGGTGCACGGGCTGGGTGATGGCCGTGCGGTCCACCACCTCGTAGTGGTTGTCGCCAAAAAAGGCGTTCATGTTGTCGAAGTAGCCGTAACCACCATAGACGTATTGGGTGTCGTAGCCCTTGCTGCGCAGCACGCTGCCCAGGGTGAACAGCCCGGCGTGCCCAGGCCGCTTGACGATGGACTGCCCCGGCGTGGGCGGCACGGACAGCGTCAGCGCCTCCAGCCCCCGCACCGTGCGGGTGCCCGTGGCGTACAGCCTGGTGAACAACAGGCCTTGGCGGGCCAGCTCGTCCAGGTGCGGCGTCAAGCCCCGTGGGTTGCCAAACACGCCCAGGAAATCGGCCGACAGGCTTTCAATGCTCACCAGCACCACGTTCCAGTGCTGCTCGGGCTGGTCGTAGCGCACCACCCGGGTGATATCCATGGGGTCATCGCTGGCCAGCCCGGCGTGCGCCGTGACCAGTTGATGGCGCAGGCGCTGCATGGCCTCAGGGGCGGGCATGCTGGCGTAGAAATGCTCGTAATCGAGCTCGCTGTTGCGCACGGCCGAGAAGAACTCGTACACGCCCGCGCCAGACAATTCGTTGAGCCGCGCGTCCTCAGACCAGCGGTGGCTGGCGCCCGACGCCACAGAGAATCCCCCGGCCAAGACGGCCGTCAGTGCCAACGGAAAGCCCCAGCGTGGCCCGATGTCGGCGTTCAGCGCACGCGAGCGCGGCAGCCAGCGCTGCCACAAGGTCAGGCTGCCCAAGACCGCCAGCACCCCGACCAAGGCCAACAAGCGCCCCACAGGATACGACTGCCAGATGTTGCCCAGCACCTCGTGGGTGTAGACCAGGTAATCCACCGCGATGAAGTTGAAGCGGGACTGGAATTCACCCCAGAAGATCCATTCAGACACCAGAACCACGGCGAAAAAAGCCAACCAGCAGGCGGTGCCCATCACCATCCAGGCGCGCCACCAAGGGCCCCGCCAGGCCCGCGCCGGCAGCACGGCCAGAAACCAGGCAAGCACGTACAGCACCGCAGCGCCGGACAAGGCGTCAAACAAGGCCCCACGCAAGAACGCCATGGGCAAGTCATGGTGCGGTGCCTGCAGAACCCCCTGGGTCATCAGGCCCAGGCGCAACACGGTGGACATCACCATGAACATCGCCCACAGGCGCCACCACAGTGTCCACCGCATTGAACTGAATTGCGCGCGCATGCCGGATCCCTCTGATGATCAGAAGCGGCGATTGCACAACAGCCAGCTTATGCAAGGATTAAGCGAGCTCGCAGTACACTACGGCGCTCGCGTTGGCACAGGCCGCGCGACGTGGCCCGCCCTCTGTAGTTCAATGGATAGAACGGCCCCCTCCTAAGGGGCAGATACAGGTTCGATTCCTGTCGGGGGGACCACCCGCAGCTCTTCCACGGTGTAGCCCTCTTTGGTCAGCGCCAGGCGCAGCCATTCAGGCTGAGAACCCACACCATCCCAGGTGTCGCCGGTTCGGGGGTGCCGGTATTTGGGCACGCGCACGGGCGGCGCCACCTCGACTGCCTGACGAGCAGGGGCGTCCATGCCGAGTTCGTGGGCCTCGATCTGCCAGAAATCAACGAGCTTGCGCACGGAGCGCAGCACGGCCTCTTGTTCTGCGGTTCTCATCGGTGGATGGGGGAGCGTTTGCCAAGATGCTACCAAATGGGGGCGAGGTGTGCGCTCGCCACCCTGATGTGCTCACTGCAGCGCTTGCAAGCGAGAGACCTTTTGAAAGGCGTCCACGGCCTTGCCCTTGCGCGCTCGCTTGCCGATGTGCGCCTGATAGGCCGAGTTGCGCACATCTTCTTCCTTGGGCTTGGCGCCGCGGGTGGTGCCGATCACGCGAACCCCGTTGTGCACCGATGCCACCGACACCAGAGGCACCTTGGGCGGATCGACCTCCATCAGGGTGAGACCCCGTCCGCCGTTGGACTGCAGCTTCAGCTCATCCAGCCCGAAGACCAGCATGCGGCCATCGCCACTCAAGCAAGCGACCTGGGTATGGATGGCTTGCACCACCACCGGGGGCAATAGCGCGCACCCCTCGTCCAGCGTCAGGAAGGACTTGCCGCCCTTTTGACGGGTGGTGAGGTCACCCAGCTTGGCCAGCAGTCCAAACCCTCCGGTGTTGGCCAACAGGATGGTCTGGTCCAGGGCGCCTGCCAGGTAGTGCACGGGCTGCGTGCCCGATTCGAGCTCGATCATGGTGGTGATGGGCTGACCGTCGCCACGGGCGCCGGGCAAGGCGCTGACCGGCACGCTATAGACGCGCCCGTTGCTGCCCAGCACGATGAGTGGGTCGACCGTGCGGCATTCGATGGTGCCGTACAGGCCATCGCCCGCCTTGAAGGCGAAGCTGGCCGGCTCATGGCCATGACCGGTGCGGGCGCGCACCCAGCCCTTCTGGCTGATGACCACGGTGACGGGCTCGTCGATCACTTTGACCTCGGCCACGGCGCGCTTTTCAGCCTGGATCAGGGTGCGGCGTCCATCACCGTATTGCTTGGCGTCGGCCTCGATCTCTTTGACCACGGTGCGGCGCAAGGTGGCGGGGCTGGAGAGGATGTCTTCGAGTTTGCCTTGCTCGGTGCGCAACTCGGCCAGCTCTTGCTCGATCTTGATGCCTTCCAGACGGGCCAACTGGCGCAGGCGGATGTCGAGGATGTCGTCGGCCTGGCGGTCGCTCAGCTGGAAGCGCTCGATCAACGCGGGCTTGGGCTCGTCGCTGTGGCGGATGACGTGGATGACCTCGTCGATGTTGAGCAGGACCTTCTGGCGCCCCTCCAGGATGTGGATGCGGTCCAGCACCTTGCCCAGGCGGTGCTGGGTACGGCGCGTGACGGTGTCAAGGCGGAAGCCCACCCACTCGGTCAGGATCTGGCGCAAGCCCTTCTGGGTGGGCTTGCCATCGGCCCCCACCATCGTGAGGTTGATGGAGACCGAGCTTTCAAGGCTGGTGTGGGCCAGCAAGGTGGTGATCAGCTCTTGCTGGTCAATGGCGCGGCTCTTGGGCTCGAACACCAGGCGCACGGCCGCATCCTTGCTGGACTCGTCGCGCACGCCATCCAGCACCGACAGCACCGTGGTCTTGAGCTGGGTTTGATCGGCCGTGAGCGCCTTCTTGCCCGCCTTGACCTTGGGGTTGGTCAGCTCTTCGATTTCTTCCAGCACCTTCTGGGCGCTGGTGCCATGGGGCAGCTCGGTGACGACCAGTTGCCATTGGCCACGGGCCAGATCTTCAATCTTCCAGCGGGCGCGCACCTTCAGGCTGCCACGGCCGGTGCGGTAGGCCTCCTGGATGTCCTGGGGCGCCGAGATGACCTGCCCACCGCCAGGGAAGTCCGGGCCCGGGATGAGCTCGGCCAGGTCCTCATCCGGCAGCTGATCGTTCTTGAGCAAGGCCACGGCAGCCGCGGCCACCTCGCGCAGGTTGTGGCTGGGGATCTCGGTGGCCATGCCCACGGCGATGCCGCTGGCGCCATTGAGCAGCACGAAAGGCAGGCGCGCGGGCAGCTGGCGCGGTTCGTCGGTCGAGCCGTCGTAGTTGGGCACGAAATCAACCGTGCCCATGTCGATCTCGTCCAGCAGCAGACGTGCAATGGGTGACAAGCGGGCTTCGGTGTAGCGCATGGCGGCTGCACCGTCGCCGTCGCGCGAGCCGAAGTTGCCCTGCCCGTCAATCAGTGGGTAGCGCAGCGAAAAATCTTGCGCCATGCGCACCAGGGCTTCGTAGGCGGCCGAATCCCCATGGGGGTGGAAACGGCCCAGCACATCACCCACCACCCGGGCGCTCTTGACAGGCTTGGCACCACTGGCCCCGCTGAAGGTGAGGCCCATGCGCTCCATGGCGTACAGGATGCGGCGCTGCACGGGCTTTTGCCCATCGCACACATCGGGCAAGGCGCGGCCCTTGACCACGCTCAGGGCGTACTCCAGGTAGGCCCGTTCGGCGTAGTGAGCCAGGGTCAGGGACTCGCCACCATCGCTGGGCGGCTGGACGAAATCAAGCGGTTGCTGAGACATGGACTTCCGGAGAACAAAGCTGCCTTATTGTGCCTGCAGTGACGGCGAGGCCTCCAAGGGATGGGCGCGCTGGAGCATGGCGTCCAGCGGACTGGCCACCCCGCCGCCGCCCACCTTGAGCACATGGGTGTAGATCATGGTGGTGCTGACATCGCTGTGGCCCAGCAGCTCTTGCACGGTGCGGATGTCGTACCGGGCCTGCAGCAGGTGGGTGGCGAAGGAGTGGCGCAGCGAGTGCGGCGTGGCCTGCTTGGCGATCTGGGCCACCGCCAGGGCCTTCTTGAAGGCACGCTGGAAGGCCTGGTCTTGCGCGTGGTGGCGGCGCACTTCGCCCGTGCGCGGATCGCCCGACAGCTCGGGCTGGGCAAATACCCAGAACCACGACCAACTGAGGCCCGCGCGCGGGTTCTTGCGCTCCAGCGCATGTGGCAGGTACACCGGGCCCACACCCGCATCACGATCGGCCTGCCACCACAGGTGCACCTGCTGCAGGTGCTGGCGCAGCACCGGGATCAAGGCGTCGGGCAGCATCACGGTGCGGTCTTTGGCGCCCTTGCCTTCGCGCACGATGATGGCGCGGTGATCGAAGTCGATGTCTTTGACGCGAAGGCGCAGACCCTCCATCAAGCGCATGCCGGTGCCATACAGCAACTGTCCCAACAGGCGGTGCTGCGCGGGCAAGGCCGCCAACAAGCGCGCCACTTCGTCTTGGGTGAGCACCACCGGCAAGCGCTGCGTGGCCTTGGGACGCTGCACATCATTCAGCCACGGCAGGGTCTGGCCCAACACCTTGGCGTACAAAAACAGCAAAGCCGACAGCGCCTGTTTGTGGGTGTTGCCCGAGACGGAGCGCTGGGATACCAGGTGCTGCAGGAAGGCTTCGATCTCAGGGCCCCCCATCTCCTGGGGGTGCCTCAAGCCATGGAAGTGGATGTAGGCCTTGATCCAGTAGACGTAGGCCTCTTCAGTGCGGCGGCTGTAGTGCAGGTAGCGGATGCGATCGCGCACCTGATCGAGCAGGCGACCGGGGGCTGGTGGAGGAGCAGTGCGGGGCTGTGGGCGTGGCGCGACCATGCCTTACGATACTGTATAAATTCACAGCCCAATATCCCACTCAAGGGGGCATGACCGCTGACGTGCAGTTGGGGCGAGGTTCGCTGGGGCATGCTCTGAGAGTGCATGCAAGCCGTGCGGGTACTGGCGCGACTGCATCGAAGATGAGTCCGTCATAGAGCAGTGGTTCCAATGTCAACCCGCACCCAACCAAGGGCCGCCAGGTCGGCATCATCATGACGCTTGGTGTGCCCTTCGCCCTGACCGAATCCAGCGCCGGTTACCTTGGTAGTCGGACTCAGTCTTCCACCATCGCAGAACGCAAACCCAGATGCTCAACGAACGGATCAAAATCCCGGTCGCTGTAAAGCAAAGGCAGGTCGTCCTCAATGCACCGAGTCGCGATGACCGTGTCAATGGTTTTGCATATCGTCACGCCTTGCGCCCTCAGGACACGGTAGTTCCGTGCGGCCTGTAACGCGATCTCTTGCCCACCCAGCGTGATCACGTCCAGGCCAGTCATCAGCCTTCTGGCCAGATTGAAGTCTCTCTCACTGCTGAAGCCTTGCAGCACTTCAGCCAGGATCAGGTCCCCAACCGCAAGTGGATCGGTGCTCAACAGGGCATCCAGTCGCTCGGTCTGGGGCGTCACCACTCCACGGAAGAAGTCAATCCACACGCTGGAGTCAACAACAATCACTTGTCCGTCCTCATGGCGTTCAGGTCACCGTCCCACTGCAACTTGCCTCGGAGGCGCCGCAGCTCTTCTTGCTGGCGCAGTCTCAACAGCGTGCGCAAGCCAAGCTCCACTACCTCCTTCTTGGTCTTCAGGCCAGTCAAGCGAAGTGCGTCGCTCATCAACTTGTCGTCGATCTCAATGTTTGTGCGCATGTTGTGTATTCATTAGGCGGTTTATCCACACGCTAGCGCTTCGGCATCCATAGGGCAAGCGTCTTTCATGGCTACTGCGCCGAACTGTCAGGACAACGCGGGCGCCACCAAGGGTCATGAAAACACCCAATGAATAGCCCTTCGGCGCCGGTGACCTGATAGTCAGGCCACATCTCCCGCGCCGTCGGCTGCCAACAGCGCCACACCTCAGCAACCAGCAAAGAATGTCAAACATTGCCATACTTTGCCGCCATGAACTGATCGCTTCTTCAGGGGACCAGCCATGGGAATGAACGTCAACCTGACACCGCAGCTTGAGGACTGGGTACGTGCCAAAGTCAGTTCTGGGATGTACACGTCTGCCAGCGAAGTAGTCAGAGAGGCGCTACGCCTCATGCAGGAACAGGATCAATTGCGCGAGGCCAAGCTTGAAGAACTGCGCAGAGACATACGCCGCGGGCTTGAAAGTGGACCAAGTCAAGATTGGAACGCCACTGAGCTCAAAGCTGCTGCCCGCGCAAGGCGCAAGCCGACCACAGGCGCCGCCTGAATGGCTCGCGTCACTCGTCGCCCAGAAGCCGCCGTCGACATCCTGGACATCTGGAACTTCATCGCCGAAGACAGCATGGTCGAAGCAGATCGCTGGATGGACAGCCTCGACGAAATTCAATAGCCCAGCCTCTATCACCAAATCTTCGGTTTACGATGATGGTGAGTTACAGCAATAATTTTGACCGTGCTACCCATCACATGAAAAAATACCGTGTATGGGTACCTCGGCAGCACAAACCTCCGAACTCCGCGTGCTGAAACCGCTGCCCAACTGAGTGGCGAATTTGAAATCAACTCAATTGAGTCAAACACAATTACACGAAATTTTCGGCTACAACTTTGCTCTTGGATGCATACCACAGAACAGCATCAGCAATCTCTTGCTCCGCCTGCGGCGTAATCTCTACGGAGTATCGAATCACAGGGCCCTGATCCGAGCCTTGGCTTCTTCCCAAGGAATAGTCGTCAAAGACCCTGCAACGATCAAGTCCAGGCGACGATGTGCCTCAGCGATCCATGCTTGCTCAACAGCCTGCTCGTCCACAGGATCGCCCTCAATGCTGTCCAGCAAGGCAAGCGCCAACATCGAGCGCTTCACGGGGTCTAGCAGCCTAGCCTCGTCAAACAATTGATCAACGCGTGCATTCATGCTTTCAGTCTAGCACCCGAACTCAGCTCACGCCACCCCTTGGCACCAGTCAGGTGGCTTACATGGAGTAGGCCCCACCACAGGGGGGGGGCCACTCAGCGCTCCGGCACATGTAGACTGTTCATCACATCAAACACATCGCCACATATCCTGGGAGGGACATGCCACAAGATGCCAGACTCTGCTTACACATCAAGCACTTATCGCCGCGATGTGCTTCCAGGTTATCCGTCACTCCGGCCCCTACCTCACAGGTTATCCATCACTTTTGGCCTCCAAAACCGTCACTTGTGACGTCTATATCCTAGTTAGGCCTTCGTTTCCGGAACTCTCTGGAAGTCAAATGAGCAGTTTTCGGAAGGCTCTGGAAGCCTGGTTTGATGTCCAAGGCCTGCTCTTTTTGAACGGTTTCAACGCGCACCAAAC